>JAYGEV010000455.1:0-9206 GCA_046582225.1 Pseudomonadales bacterium | reverse complement strand
TCGAGCGTCGCATTCGGTCATACCACTTCGATTGAAGGTAAGGTGATCGTACTTGGCGGCGGTAACACCGCGATGGATTGCTGTCGCACCTCTCGGCGGCTGGGCGCGGAGTCCGTTACGGTGGTCGTGCGATCCGCATTCGAAGTGATGAAGGCTTCTGAATGGGAAAAAGAGGATGCCATGAGCGAGGGCATCCCCATTGTAAACAACCGCCCGCCTAAAGCGTTCGTTCACGAAAACGGCAGATTGAAGGGCGTGATCTTCGAGTGTGTCACTCCGGTGAAAGGCGACGATGGACGCCTGCGCTATGAACCCAGCGGCGAGCCGGACGTATTCATGGAGGCGGACCATATCCTGATGGCGATCGGCCAGGAAAACTACTGCCCGTGGATCGAGCGCGACATCGGGATCAAATTCGACCAGTGGGATTGCCCGATACTCGACGAAGACACGCTGCAGTCGACGCACCCTCAGGTGTTCTTCGGCGGAGATTCTGCGTTTGGACCGGAGAACATCATCTGGGCATCCGCGCACGCCCACAAGGCAGCGATCTCTATTCATCTGTTTTGCCAGGGCAAGGATTTGAAGGCGGATCGGCCGCCGGAAGGAGTCAATCTCGTCAGTCAGAAAATGGGCATGCACGAGTGGAGCTACGATGCCGCCCACGATCCGGCCAAGCGCTATCTGGTGCCGCTGGCCGAGAGGCACCTGGCGCTGGCCGATATCAAGATGGAAGTGGAACTGGGCTTTGATGAGGAGCAAGGCCTGCAGGAAGCTCAGCGCTGTTTGAATTGCGACGTGCAGACGATCTTCACTGACGATTTGTGCATCGAGTGCGACGCCTGTGTCGACATCTGTCCAATGGATTGCATCACCTTCACCGACAACGCCGAAGAAGATGACCTGCGTGTGCAGTTGATCGCTCCGGCCGGAAATGCAGACCAGGATCTATACGTATCGGGGTTGTTGAATACCGGCCGGGTCATGGTCAAGGACGAAGACGTGTGCGTGCATTGCGGGCTGTGTGCGGAACGGTGTCCGACCAACGCCTGGGACATGCAGAAATCGGTGGTCCATATTCCGCAGCTGGGGTCTTACGCGCAATGACCAGGAGCGTTGCGGTAAAAGAGAACGACTTTGTCATCCGATTCGCCAACGTGAACGGATCCGGGTCTGCGAGCGCCAACAGCATGTTTGCCAAAGCGCTGTTTCGCATGGGCGTTCCGGTCGCTACCCGCAACATCTTCCCGTCGAACATTCAGGGTTTGCCGACCTGGTTCGAAGTGCGCGTCAACGAGCACGGCTACCTTGGCCGGCGTGAAGGCGTGGACATCATGGTCGCGATGAACGCCGAGACCTATACCGAAGACGTAGCCAGCATCAATCCCGGCGGATATCTCCTGCGTGACAACTCCAAACCGTTCCCCGTGAGGTTGCGTCGCAGTGACATTCATGAGATTGGTATTCCAATTTCCAGCATGCTCCTGCCGCAGTTCAGCGATCCAAAGCAGCGCGGGTTGTTCAAGAACATTACCTACCTCGGGGCGCTGACCGCCTTGTTGAACATCGATTTCGATGTGATTACAGGAATGGTGGCGAACCAGTACAAAGGCAAGGATGCGCTCATCGCGCCGAATATCCACGCCTTGGAGATCGGTCGCGACTACGCCCTTGAATATCTGGACTGCCCGTTGCCATTTCGGGTGCGGCGCACTGATCTCAACGGCGACAAAATAATGATCGACGGCAATGCGGCGGCCGCACTCGGCGCGTTGTACGGAGGGGCCACCGTATGTGCCTGGTATCCGATTACCCCTTCGACTTCGCTCGCCGAAGAATTCGAGCGGTACGCCAATCAGTTGCGGATCGATCAGCACACCGGGCAGCGTAAGTTCGCCTTCATTCAGGCCGAGGACGAACTCAGTGCCATCGGTATCGTTATCGGTGCAGCGTGGAACGGCGCGCGGGCATTTACCGCGACCAGCGGGCCGGGTATTTCTCTGATGACCGAGTTTCTCGGTCTCGCGTACTTTGCCGAGATACCCGCGGTGCTGTTCGACATCCAGCGCGCAGGCCCATCCACAGGCATGCCGACCAGAACCCAGCAGGGAGATCTGTTGTCTGCGGCATATGCGTCTCATGGCGATACCAAACATGTGCTTCTGTTTCCGTCCACTCCCAAAGAGTGCTTCGATCAGGCAGCTATCGCGCTGGACCTGGCGGATCGCCTGCAGACGCCGGTAATTGTCATGAGTGATCTCGATCTTGGCATGAACGATACGATGTCGGAGCCGCTGGTCTGGGACGATGCGCGCCGATTCGACCGTGGCAAGGTGCTGGATCACGATCAACTCGATGAGGTGGAACGCTTCGGCCGCTATCTCGACGTCGATGACGACGGGATCGGTTATCGAACCCTTCCCGGCACGCATCCGGAGAAGGGCGCGTTTTTCACCCGCGGCACCTCGCGCAATGAGTTAGCCGCGTACACCGAATCACCCGAAGACTACGTCGCCAACATGGAGCGGCTGATTAAGAAGTGGGAAACCGCAGCGACACTGGTTCCGGCCCCGGAGATCAATTCTGATGGCCAGCGTGCTGGGATCATTTACTACGGGACCAGTGCGGTGCCGATGCGCGAGTCGCTGGATTTTCTGGAGGCCGAAGGCATCTGTCTGGATACCCTCCGCGTGAAGGGTTTTCCATTCGGTGCATCGGTGTACGATTTCATTTCCAGTCACGAATTTGTGTTCGTTGTGGATCAGAACCGCGACGCCCAGATGAAGATACTGCTGGTGACCGAGGGTGGTCTGGATCCGGCGAAGCTGATTTCGGTTCTCTACTACGGCGGCCTGTCGATCTCGGCCGACACCATCGTCCAACAGGTGTCTGACTACTTTACCCGGCAGAAGCTGCCGCGGCTCACCGAGGTGAAATCATGACCTTCGTCGCAAAACCCAGGGTCCACCACCCGCAGCTGCCGGTCAACGAAATCGGCCTGACCCGCCGCGAGTACGAGGGACTGGTTTCCACGCTGTGCGCAGGGTGTGGGCACGACTCGGTAAGTGCCGCGATCGTGCAGGCCTGCGCGGAGCTCTCTCTGCCGCCGCATAAGTTTGCGAAGGTCTCGGGGATCGGCTGTTCGTCCAAAACACCGAGCTATTTTCTGGACAAGTCGCATGGTTTCAATTCCGTGCACGGTCGCATGCCCTCGGTGGCCACGGGTGCCAACCTCGCTAACCGGGAGCTTTACTGCATCGGAGTTTCTGGAGATGGAGACACCGCATCCATCGGCCTGGGGCAGTTCGCCCACATCGTTCGACGCCGCATCAACATGCTTTATATCGTGGATAACAATGGTACCTATGGCCTCACCAAGGGTCAGTTTTCCGCGACCAACGACAAAGGCGCCACCAGTAAAAGAGGTGTCCCCAATCTTTACGAACCCATCGATCTGGTCAGCATCGCGCTGCAGCTTGGTGCGGGTTTCGTTGCTCGTAGTTTTTCGGGTGATAAGCGCCAGCTCGTGCCCCTCATCAAGGCCGGTCTCATGCACAAAGGGTTTGCCTTCATCGATATCATTTCGCCGTGTGTGGCGTTCAACAACCATTCCGGATCGACCAAGAGCTATGACTATGTGCGTGCCCACTCCGGGCCCGTGACGGTCGCGGATTATATTTCGGCATCCGAAGAGATCACCGTCGACTATGATCCAGGCACCATCAGGGACGTAGCGATGCCAGACGGCTCGGTGCTGCGATTGAACAAGCTCGATTCTGGCTACGACCCTTACGATCGTATTGGTGCTTTGCAATACGTGCAGCAACGTCAGACCGAAGGCGAAGTCGTGACCGGGTTGTTGTACCTGGATCCAGACGCGTCGGATTGCCACGAGGTGCTCGATACCACCTCACAGCCGCTGAACAGCCTCACCGAAATGGACCTGTGCCCGGGTAATGACGCGTTGGCGGCGATCAACGAGAGCCTGCGCTAGGCTCAGGAACGCCGTTGAAGCGTGCCCGTTCTTGCGTGATCTGAGGTTAGTTCCCATAATACGCGCCCTCACGAACCGGCCGTCTGGCCGTCGCTGACTAACACCGCCCGCAACAGAGGAATTACTGTGGCGCTAGAGAACCTCGACGACTACTTCCCGGATTGGAAAGAGCGAGAAGCACTCGCCGAAGCGATGATCCCTATCATTGGCCGGCTGTATCGCAACAACGTCGTGACCTATTGTTATGGGCGGGCGTTGTGCAACCAGAGCGTCATCCAGCTCATGAAGGCGCACCGTTACGTTCGTCAGGTCGCGCAGAACGAGCTGTCCGAATTCGAAAGTTTTCCGATCATCGACGCGCTTTCTCAGGTTGACCTGGGTCCCTGCCATGTAGATGTTGGAAAACTGGCGATCCAGTACATGGCGGAATCCGCCGAAAAGGAAATTTCAGCGGTTGATTTCGTGCGGCGCGAGTGTCAGGAGGTCATTGGTCTTCAGGATTCGCCGCTGTCAAAACCACAGGACATAGTACTGTACGGCTTCGGCAGGATTGGCCGGCTGCTCGCTCGACTGCTCATCGAGAAGACCGGAAGCGGTCAGCAGCTGGTGTTGCGCGCAATCGTGGTGCGAAAGGGTGGCGATGACGATCTGTTGAAACGGGCGAGCCTTCTGCGCAGGGATTCCATCCACGGCGGCTTCGGCGGCACGATTCGCGTTGACGCGGACAACAGCTGCATGATCGCCAACGGCAATGTGATCCACGTGATCTATTCGAGCTCGCCCGCTGATATCGACTACACCAGCTACGGTATTGACGATGCGATCATTATCGACAATACCGGGGTGTGGCGAGACGAAGAGAGCCTCGGACAGCATCTGAAGTCCAAAGGCGCAGCCAAAGTAATTCTCACTGCTCCGGCCAAGGGCAGCATCAAAAACATCGTCTCGGGCGTCAACTCATCGTCCATCGAGCCCACCGATACCATTCTCTCGGCGGCATCGTGCACGACTAACGCCATCGTTCCCCCGTTGAAAGCCATGAACGATGAATTTGGAATCCTGCATGGACATATGGAAACCGTGCATGCCTACACCAACGATCAGAACCTGATCGACAATTACCACAAGAAAAATCGTCGTGGCCGGGGCGCGCCGCTGAACATGGTGATTACCGAAACGGGCGCCACATCGGCGGTTTCGAAACTGTTGCCCGAACTCGCGGGTAAGCTGACGGGCAACGCCATCCGGGTGCCGACGCCAAATGTGTCGCTGGCTATTCTCAATCTGACGCTGGCTCGCAAGACCAGTCTCGAAGAGGTTAATGAACACCTGCGATACATTGCCTTGAACTCGGACATGCAACGCCAGGTGGATTTCACTGAATCTCCGGACGTTGTCTCCTCGGACCTCGTCGGCAGCCGTCATGCCTGCGTGATCGATGGCGGAGCCACCCTGGTCACGGACAACCGGACTGTGTTGTACGTCTGGTACGACAACGAATTCGGATATGCGTGTCAGGTCGTTAGAGTCGTTCAGAAGTGGGCGGGCATTCGTTACCCGTTATTTCCCAAAGACGTCGTCGCGCAGGGTTTCTAGCCCGCGTAATTCCGGCCTTAGCGGCGCCCGCGCAGCGTTGGTATAAGAGCGAGCCGCAACTATACTTCGCGCGTCTTGCCGAGGTCCTCATCGAGCCGAACTGATTAACTCGGATGGGTTGCTTGTGAGCGCGCATGCGATGGCCTGGGCGTAGAACCCGACAATATCCTGCTGGATGATTTCGGAAGCTAGCGTCTCTCAATAGGTGGCGTACGCCAACTCGATGCGCAGGTTGCGCAGCCGCTCCTGCTTCACGGCCACGCCGATCCTCAGTTGCTGGGTCTGATGTTCCAGCTGACCCTGCTCCCTGGCCAGGGCTTTGGTCTCGTCGAGCAGTTCGCGCCGCTGCACAGGGGTCAGGTCACCTTCGACCAGCAATGCTTCGGTGTTCGACAGGTCTCTGGTTACATGCGCCAACCGCTCAAGATTGTGGTTGATAGCGTGCTGTAAGTTGTTGATCTCGGCCTGGGCCAGGTACAGCCGGCGCCCGTCCTGGTAGGCGGCATGGAAAGGGCTTTGCAGGTTCTCAGGACAGACGTTGGTGTACGTAGAGCCTTGCTCTCCGACGGCAAAGCCGTTTTGAGGCTGACAATACTGAGCGACGCCGGCATTCCAACCCTCCATATATACGGTTCGGTCCGGCACGCCGCCGTGTTTCACGCAGGCGTTCTGGTGCTTGAGCAGTTGCGAGTGGTGGGCGCCTTTCATCCCGTCGCGGTAGCCGATGGATTGCCAGTCGCTGGCGATGCATTGGCTTTCGCTCAACGTCGCGCAGCCGGCCAGGCTACCAACGACTGCAAGCCATGAAATTGCGATCACTGCACGCATGAAACCTCCGATGTTACACGTTCGACTCGCTGGCTAGTCTGACAACCACACGCAGCTGGGACAGCCGTCGCTGTCGAGGCTGCGTTTTGCCGCAAGCTCGTCTTCGGGGGCCTGGTACTGTGGATCCGGAGATCGCTCGATGCGAGTGTCAGATTGATTTCCGCCGGGTTTCGCGCGCATCGCGAAGTCTTTCCAGGTGTCGTCCTCGGACCATTCATAGCCGAGCTCGCGGATCGTACCGGGAACCTGAATGCTGTCGAGGGCCGACAGCGCATCGATCATGATCTTGCGTTGCAGGGGCTTGTTGTTCGGTTTACCGGCGGTGTGTCCCAGCGGAAAGTCCAGATAGGCGGCTCTGGGCGGATTTACCGATGCGGTGATGGAGTAGGCGCTGGACATGCTGATTGTAGGTATGCCGCGTGCTTCGATCTCTCTGGCGATCAGTCCCACGGACTGATGGCACACGGGTCAGACGGGGACCAGGATGACGACGTCTACTTCGTCTTTCTGCATGCGCTCAGCCAGGGCCGGGGCAAGGGTGTCGCGAACCTTGCGTGCAGAATAGATTCCGCCCATGAAGGTGTAAGCGTTGTCTGCAAGCTCGCCAATACGATTGCAGCGCGCCAGATCGCGAAGCGTCTGTATCGGAAATACTACGTTTGGATCCTGGCGGGCGTCGGTGAGGTCATAGGCGAAATGGGTGACGCGCAGGTCCGCAATCGGGGTCTGTGTGGGGATGACTCGAAAGCTGATGTCGTCTTTGTAGTGGAACCCCACCTGGCCATGGCGGTAAATTCCGCCCGAAGCAATCAGCCCAACTCGAGAATGCGCCAGAGGTTTCGGGACGGGTGCGAACGGGGGTGGTTCGTCGATGCGCACCCAATCATACGGCGGGTAGCCGAGCCCGTCGTACTGCTCTCGGGTACGTTGAATGTAATCTACCGGCTCGCGCTTCATGACGGGTGAGTTTACCATCGTATGATCCGGGAAAGTCCAAGATTGAATGACTAAAGGCGCGGCATAACCGCACGTCGAGGGGGCAACATGAGCGAACAGGTAGTCAGGTACGAAGAAAACGACCATGTGGGTGTGATCACCCTGAACCGGCCTGAGGCGATGAATTCGCTGACCTATCAATCGTATCTCGAGCTCGAAGATCGGGTGCGAGAATGCACCGCCAGGGCGCTGGTGATCACCGGAGAAGGCCGGGCATTTTGCGCGGGTGACGACATTAAGCAGATTCTCGGCAGCTCGAATCCGGCCCCAGCGGAGTTCGCGGAACGAGCTAAACGAAGCGAGGGGCTGACGCCTGCGGCGGATGCGTTGCTGCATACCAATATACCCGTCATTGCCGCCGTGAACGGTGCGGCCGTTGGTTGGGGCATGGAGATCGCGCTGATGGCCGATATCCGGGTGGCTTCGGAGAATGCAAAGTTCGGCGAGCTGTTTGTAATTCGCGGGTTGTGTTGTGACGCGCCAGGTCTGGGGCGCCTTGCCCAGCTGGTAGGTCGTGAGCGTGCGGCAGAGATTCTGTTTACCGGTGACCTCATCGACGCCAGTACCGCGAAGGAAATTGGCCTGGTATCGCGGGTGGTGCCTCACGAGGAACTGATGCAGGCCGCGCTGGCAATCGCAGGCAAAATCGCCACGAACCCACCCCTGGCAGTGCAGGCGTTGAAAGCCGGGCTGCGCCGCACCCTCGATCCGGACTGGCGTGATACCGGGCGCTGGGCCAGTCAGCAGATCGCCGAACTGCGGAAAACCGAAGACTCGAAAGAAGGCGTGGCGGCGTTTCTCGAGAAACGTCAGCCCGTCTATGTGGGGCGATAGCGCCGGGGGTTTCTTACGACCACCGCAAGTGCTGGTTAGCGCAGGTTTTTCGGCGGCAGCGTGGGAGCCGGTACCCGAAAGAACTCGAATTCCGGTCGCCGATCGCCTTCAGCAATAGACGCCTGTGCCGCATACGCAGATTCGGAGCCGGCTCGGAGTGCGTCGGCGGCATCGGGCCCGGTGCGGCCGTTAAGCAGTTCGCCATCGTCCATGCGCTCCAGGGCGTGCTGAGCCGCTTCGGCGGATGACTCGTTCCACCTCACCCGGTGCGCCCGAGGTACACCCGATGGCAATCCGGCCGCGTCCAGTTCGCGTACCCAGAAGTAGATGGTTCCTGGCCCGCCGGCCGCCTTGTCCGGTTCATCCATGGTGATCCAGAGCACTCGAAAATTCTCAGGTAGCGGGTCTGGCGAGGCCCACCCGCGCAATCCCTGGTAACCGTACCAGGACCCTGCGTACAGCGCCGAGACGACGATGATTCCCGCCGTCTTCAGCCACGGGCTGAAGCGCGTCGACAGGTTGAGATTCAACAGCAGGGCGGCGATTGCGGTGTAGGCCAGCGTCAGTGCCAGAATCGGCCCGTTCATGACTTGCTTTGCAGCGCTCGGGTCAGAAGCGGTTTGGGCAGCTCATTGGTGCCGCTGACTTCACCGTTGGAATCGATGGTGAAACGCACCGCGGTCTGCTCGTCGCCCACACCGGTGAGCTCCCGGGTTCCGTAGTACAGGAGCGATACGCTCGGGTTGAGCTTTTCGACCTTTATCGTTACCGGTAGCGGGTCGTTGGAGTTCGCCTGGTAGTGGAGCACGTTTACCACGTACTCACCCGGTTGCAGAGTTCGTATTGTGACGGTCTCCTGATTGATCGGGTTGGAGACCGACTTGCCATCCAGCACGATCCGATCGGCGAACAACCCGCGGTCATCCCGATCCAGGTGCATCAGATCGGAAGAGCGTCG
>JAYGEV010000441.1:0-5156 GCA_046582225.1 Pseudomonadales bacterium | reverse complement strand
GATCACCGGAAACGCAATCTGGCCGCGCAAGCCCGCATCGCTGGCTTCCTGAGCGGTCACCTCGGGGAAGAAATACATATCGGCAAAGCATGTGGTTCCGGTGCGGATCATTTCCACCATTGCCAAACGTACGCCGTCGCGAACGAAATCCGCGTCCACCAGCCGTGCTTCGGTGGGCCAGATCTGTTCGGTCAGCCAGGATTCCAGGGGGGAGTCCTCGGCGAAGCCTCGCAACAGGCTCATGGCGGCGTGGCCGTGGGCGTTCACCAGTCCAGGGAGCAGGGCGTGGTTGGCCAGGCTCACGATTTCGCGGGCACGATAGTCGGCGTGTATGTGCTCGCGATCGCCGAGTTTAAGGATGCGCCCGTCGGCTATCGCGATGCTTGAGGAGCTGAGCGCGGCATTGACCGGGGCGACCGGCAGGATCCACGCCGCGTCGATGATCAGGTCACATGGAGTTGCTGACATCGCGGGATTATAGCGGCTGACGGGTGTGACAGGAGCGCTCCGTTTACGCTCGATTCCGTCCGGCTCGATGGCATTAGCTCGCGGTACTTTGCCCGAATGTTGACGTACATCGTGCCGCTCTACGTGGTAAAATGCCCCGTTTTTGACGCCGCTTTTTTATGTCTGAATTGGGGTCCGACCAGGGCCGGGAAATCGTCCCGGTCAACATCGAAGACGAGCTTCGCCAATCCTATCTCGATTACGCCATGAGTGTGATCGTGGGTCGTGCTCTGCCCGACGTGCGCGATGGATTGAAGCCCGTGCACCGGCGCGTGTTGTTCGCGATGAGCGAGCTGAACAACACTTACAACCGGGCGTACGTCAAGTCCGCACGGGTGGTCGGCGATGTCATTGGTAAGTACCACCCTCACGGCGACGTTGCCGTTTACGACACCGTTGTGCGCATGGCTCAGGATTTCTCCCTGAGCTACATGCTCATTGATGGCCAGGGCAACTTCGGCTCAATCGATGGCGATCCGCCAGCTGCCATGCGTTACACCGAGGTGCGCATGGCCAAAATCGCGTCTGAGCTGCTCGCTGATCTCGACAAGGAAACCGTGGAGTTCGTAAACAACTACGACGACACGCTGACCATGCCCTTTGTCCTGCCCACCCGGGTGCCAAACCTGCTGGTCAACGGCAGCTCTGGAATCGCGGTTGGAATGGCCACCAACATTCCGCCACACAACATGAGAGAAGTCGTGGCTGCCTGTCTTGCGCTGCTGGATGATCCTTCGCTGAGCATCGATGACCTGATGCAGCACATTACTGGTCCGGACTTTCCTACGGCGGCAATCATCAACGGCCGCGCCGGCATCGTGCAGGCGTACCGGACCGGTCGCGGACGAATCTACGTGCGTGCGCGTGCCGAGGTGATCAACGACGGCAAGTCCAACAAAGACACCATCATCATCACCGAAATTCCCTATCAGCTGAACAAATCCAGGCTGATCGAGAAGATCGCCGAGCTGGTGAAGGACAAGAAGCTCGAAGGCATCAGCGAGCTGCGCGACGAATCCGACAAAGATGGCTTGCGGATTGTGATCGAGCTTCGCCGCGGCGAGTCCGGCGAGGTGGTCCTCAACAATCTCTATTCCCAGACGCAACTGCAGTCGGTGTTCGGAATCAACTGCGTGGCGCTCGTGGAAGGGCAGCCGCGGATATTGAATCTGAAGCAGATGCTCGAGGCGTTCGTTCAGCATCGAAAAGAAGTGGTCACCCGACGCAGCATCTATCTGTTGCGGCGTGCCCGACAACGCGGGCATATCGTCGAAGGGCAGGCGGTTGCACTGGCCAACATCGACGCGGTCGTCGGACTGATCAGGAACTCACAGACCGGTGCCGAGGCACGAGCCGCGCTGATGGGGCGAGGTTGGGAATCCGAAAATGTTAGAGAGCTGCTGACCCGGGCCGGGAGCGACGCCTGCCGACCTGACGGATTAGGCGACGAGTTCGGCTTTAGAGATCAGTTGTACTTCCTGTCCGATGCTCAGGCACAGGCGATTCTCGATCTCCGGCTGCAGCGCCTCACCGGCCTCGAGCAGGGCAAGCTCATGGATGACTATCAGGGCATTCTCGATGAGATCGCGGATCTTCAGGACATCCTCGGTTCCGAACTGAGATTGTTCCAGGTGATTCGCGATGAACTCAACGAGATCAGCGACACCTACGGTGATGAACGGCGGACCGAGATCCTGTCCAGCATGGAAGATCTATCGGCCGAAGATCTGATCCCGGAGCAGGACCTTGTGGTGACGATCTCTCATCAGGGCTACGCCAAAACACAAGCCCTGGACATCTATCAGGCGCAGCGTCGCGGCGGTCGAGGTAAAGCAGCGACGTCGGTGAAAGATGAGGATTTTGTCGAGCGGGTGCTGATTGCCAACAGCCACAACACGCTCCTGTGTTTTTCCAACATGGGCAAAGTTTACTGGTTAAAGGTGTATCAGATTCCCCAGGCTGGTCGTGGCGCCAAGGGTCGTCCGTTGGTCAACATGTTGCCGCTGGCGGAAAACGAAAGGATCACCGCGGTGCTGCCGATCGAAGATTTTTCTGAAGATCGCTTCGTCTTCATGGCCACCGCCAATGGAACCGTGAAGAAGACACCGCTTGGACAGTTTGCCAGACAGCGCACGAGTGGGCTGATCGCGCTTGAACTCGAAGAGGGCAATACGCTGGTTGGCGCCGCGTTCACCGACGGTCACTGCGATATTCAGCTGACTTCGAGCTCCGGCAAAGCTGCCCGGTTCAAGGAGTCAGACGTGCGAGCCATGGGCAGGACCGCGCGCGGAGTGCGCGGGATTCGTCTGACCGGAAACCACCGGGTAATTTCGCTGATCATCCCGGCGAGCGACGGTTATGTGCTGTGCGCCAGTGAAAACGGTTTCGGCAAGCGTACACCGGTGGCGGAATTTCCGGTCAAAGGGCGTGGCACTCAGGGAGTCATTGCCATGCAGACGAGCAGCCGCAACGGCGCACTGGTCGGCGCGGTGCAGGTTTTCCCCGGCGATGAAATGATGCTCATCAGCAACCGCGGGACCCTGGTGCGGACGAGCGTGGATGAGGTTTCCACCCAGGGCCGAAACACTCAGGGCGTGCGCCTGATCAAGCTGCGTGGCGACGAAAGGCTGGTTGGTGTGGAGCGCATTGTGGAAACCATTGTGGAGACCGAGGCCGATTCGGAAGATCCGAATTCGGAACAGTCGTGAGTCGAGCGTTCAATTTTTCCGCGGGGCCGGCGGCGTTGCCGACCGAGGTGCTCGAACACGCTCGTGACGAACTGCTGGACTATCGGGGCACCGGTGTGTCGGTCATGGAAATGAGCCACCGCAGCCCCGAATTCATCGATATTGCCGAGCGTGCCGAGGCGGACCTGATCGAACTGCTCGGGGTACCCGATGATTATCAGGTGCTGTTTCTGCAGGGTGGCGCAACCATGCAGTTCGCGATGGTGCCGCTAAACCTGCTTGGCGACAAAGACACCGCGGACTATCTGAATACCGGTTCCTGGTCCACCAAAGCCATCAAGGAGGCGCAGCGTTTTTGCACGGTAAACGTCGTGGCAAACGCAGAACCGCAAAGTTTCGATCGCATTCCTGATCCGGCCAGCTGGTCGTGTAACCCTCAGGCTGCATACCTGCACATCTGTTCGAATGAGACGATTGGCGGCGTCCAGTTCCAGAACTTTCCGGATCTGGCGCCTGACTATGTTCGCAGCGTGCCGCTGGTGGCAGACATGTCCTCGGATATTCTGTCGCGTCCCATTGAGGTCGGCCGGTTCGGACTGATCTATGCCGGCGCGCAGAAAAATATCGGGCCGGCCGGGTTGACCGTGGTGGTCATCAAAAAGGCGTTGATGGGCAATGCGCGCCCGGGGACGCCGAGTATGCTCGACTATGCAGTGCATGCGGCTGCCGGTTCCATGTCCAACACCCCACCCACCTACGCCTGGTACCTGGCGGGACTGGTATTCCAATGGCTCAAGGCACAGGGTGGGTTAGTCGGCATTCAGGCCGTAAATCGCCGCAAGGCTGCGAAACTTTACACGGCGGTGGATGGCAGCAATCTGTTCCGCTCGCCGGTGGCAAAAGATGATCGGTCCGTGATGAACGTGGCCTTCACGTTGCCCGACGTTGATCTGGATGCCGAGTTCATCGGTGGCGCGAAACGGCGGGGGTTGTTCAACCTGAAAGGCCACCGCAGCGTTGGCGGCATGCGCGCAAGCCTGTACAACGCCGTGCCTGAGGCGGCGGTCGATGAACTGGTGGCGTACATGCGCGAATTTGAGAAAGACGCTCAGCCATGACCAATCCCGAAGACGAGCTGGAGCCGATCCGCGATCGTATAGATGCGATCGACGGTGAGCTGCATAAACTGTTGAACGAGCGTGCAGCGTGCGCCCTGAAGATCGGCGAGATCAAACAGGCAACACCGGGAGAAGAACCACCGGTGTTCTACCGACCCGAGCGGGAAGCGCAGATTCTGGCGCGGATCCAGAAGGCGAATCTGGGTCCATTGTCGGATGCCGATATTGCCGGGCTGTTTCGCGAGATCATATCGTGCTGTTTGAATCTCGAGCAGCCGTTGTCCATCGGATACCTCGGCCCACCGGGTACATATACAGAAACCGCAGCGGTCAAGCAGTTTGGTCATTTCGCCGGGACGGTAGCAATGTCGTCAATCGACGAGGTGTTTCGTGAGGTGGAAACCGGCAGCGTCCAATACGGTGTGGTGCCGGTTGAGAATTCCACCGAAGGGATGGTCAACCACACGCTCGACTGCTTCATGAATTCGCCGCTGACGATCTGCGCGGAGGTGGAACTGCCGATCCATCACGCATTGATGGTGGGAGCGGATGCTGGCGCAGCGACGGTCACCGAAATTCTGTCTCACTCGCAGTCTCTGGCCCAATGTCGAGCCTGGCTCGACGCTCACTATCCCGGCGTGTCGCGTATTCCGGTTAACAGCAACGCAGAAGCCGCAATGCTGGTGGCAGATAAACCCGGCAGCGCTGCAATCGCGGGTGACATGGCCGCAGAACGCTACAGCTTGCGGGTGCTCGCGAGCAACATCGAAGATCACCCCGACAACAAGACTCGATTTCTCGTCATCGGCCGCCAGCGCGTGGGTCCCAGCGGTCAGGACAAAAC
>JAYGEV010000417.1:0-4636 GCA_046582225.1 Pseudomonadales bacterium | reverse complement strand
GGCAGAGAACTGGTAGGAATATTCCATGCTCTCGATGTCACAACGCGCGCCCGGGTAACGGTTCCAGAACCAGGTGCCGCCGATGCCGCTACCGGCTTCGAGGACCTGGACGTCAAGGCCGAGGCCCTTGAGCTTGTGCAGCATATAAACGCCAGCAAACCCGGCTCCAACCACGATCGCGTCGAACTGTTTCTCTGCCACCCAGTACCTCTTTGCCACAATCTCCGAAAGAAGCGGGAGTCTCTCAGGAGTTTGGCAGTCGTTCAACTGCGGCTTTGATTCTCTCAGGCGAGAGGCGTGCTGGAGATTGATCTCCGGTATCATTGCCAACCACGCCGATGGGAGGCCTGCGTTGAATTTCGATTTTTCCGATGATGAAAAACTGGTCCGGGATCAGACCGCACGATTGCTGACCGACCGCTGCCCGATCAGCGTCGTCCGGCAGGTTCTAGAAGGCGATACGGTATACGCGAAGGAGGTCTGGGCAGGCCTGGTCGAGATGGGTTTGACGGCCACGAGCGTTCCAGAGGCCTATGGGGGCGTTGAGGCGGGTTATCTCACTTTATGTTTGGTGGCTGAGCAACTCGGCGCAGGGCTGGCGCCAACACCGTTTTCATCATCGGTGTATCTTGCGATCGAAGCACTGCTGGCTTTTGGCAGCGAAGCCCAGAAAGAGCGCTGGTTGCCGAAACTCGCCAGTGGTGAGTTGATCGGCACCCTCGCGGTGGTGGAAAGTGGCAATGAACTCACCCCGGATTCGGTGCAACTCAACGCCACGAATGGGCGTTTGAGCGGGTCCAAACTACTCGTCCCTGACGGAAACATTGCCGATGTTTGCGTGGTTATCGCTCGCGCCAGCGCGCCCGACAGCGGTGCTGGTCTAAGCATGTATCTTGCGGATCTGCGCACGGGCTCGGTAGCCCGAGAGTCGGTTGAAACGGTCGATCCGACGCGGGATTCGGCAAGCCTCGAATTTGCTGACTGCGAAGCGGAAGTGCTCGGCGCCGCCGGTGCCGGCTGGGATCAGCTCGAGCGATTATACGATCGCGCCGCGATTCTGATTTCATTTGAGCAGTTGGGCGGGGCGCAAAGCGCGCTGGACATGGCGGTAGCGTATGCAAAGGAGCGGTTCGCGTTCGGCCGCCCCATTGGCTCTTTTCAGGCACTCAAACACATGATGGCCGACATGTATGTCGCGCTGAAGCTGGCTGAATCCAATTGTTATTATGCGGCGTGGGCACTGGCCACAAACGCAGATGATTTGCCGCTGGCCGCTGCGACCGCGCGGGTATCGGCTACCCAGGCCTACCAGCTGTGTACGCGTGACAATATTCAGGTACACGGGGGTATGGGGTTCACCTGGGAGTTTGACTGCCACCTGTATTACCGTCGTTCCAATTACCTCGCATTGCAGCTGGGTGGGCTCACGACCTGGGAAAACAAGCTGGTCAACGCATTGCCGCGTGACGAAGCAGCCGCATAGGAAACGTTATGGATTTTAACGACACGCCTGAAGAATCTGCCTATCGCGCAGAGGTGCGCGCATGGCTCGACGACAACGCACCGGCACATCTGTTTGAGCCTTTGTCATCGAGTACGTTCGGCGGCATGAATATGGGTGACGAAGATCCGCTGGAGGCGGCAAAACGCTGGCAGTTGAAAAAGGCTGATGCCGGTTGGGCCTGTTTGCAGTGGCCTACGGAATACGGTGGTCGTGGCGCAACGCCCATCCAAAGCGTGATTTGGAACCAGGAGGAAGGAGTGTACGCGAAGCTGGGTGGCACCTTTATCATCGGCCAGGGCATGTGCGGTCCCACCATGATGGCGTACGCGAGCGAATCACAGAAGCAGCGCTATCTGCCAAAGCTCGCCAGTGGTGAGGAGGTCTGGTGCCAGTTGTTCTCAGAACCGAATAGCGGCTCGGACCTCGCGGGGTTGCGTACCAGGGCTGAAAAGGACGGTGACGAGTGGGTGGTAAACGGACAGAAAATATGGACATCGGGCGCTCAATACTCCGATTACGGAATCCTGATCACCCGCACCGACCCGACGGTTGCCAAGCACAAAGGCTTGACGATGTTCTTCATCGACATGAAATCACCAGGTATCGACATTCGGCCGATCAAGCAGATCAACGGACAGAGCGGTTTCAACGAGGTTTATTTCGATGACGTACGCATCCCCGATGAGCAACGTCTGGGTGGTGTGGGCGAAGGTTGGAGCGTGTCGATCACCACGCTCATGAACGAACGCCTCGCAATTGGCGGTGGAATCTCAACCGGCTTTCCGGAGATCAAGGAACTCGTCGATGCGCTGCCACTGGGTGTGGGTAAAGCCATCGATAACCCGGCGGTACGTTCCAAACTCGCAGACTGGCACGCCAAAGCAGCCGGTTTGCGCAACACCGCGGCGCGTTCGATCAGTGCGCTGTCGAAAGGTGAAACACCGGGGCCGGAAAACTCGATCGGAAAGCTGGTTGCCGGGACCGTCATGCAGGATATCGCCAAGTTCGCGATGGACCTCCAGGGCTTCGGCGCGGTGCTAACAGACCCGGAGGTCGCAGAAGGGGCCGCGCGCTTTCAAGTGATGTTGCTGCGCTCACCGGCAGTTCGTATCGAAGGTGGGACGGATCAGATCCTGCGCAATATCATCGCCGAGCGGGTGTTGGGGCTGCCGGCTGACATGCGCGCCGACAAGGGGCTGCCGTTCGACGAGATCCCAACCGGCAGGTGACGCTGGCTTACCGGCTTACGTTCTTGGGTACATCCCGGAACGGGCCGGTGTCGAAGCGGGGTTCCTTGGGCATTCCCAGCACCCGCTCCGAAATAATGTTGCGTTGAATCTCGTCGGTGCCTCCGGCAATGGAGGTGGCCGGCACAGAGACCAGAATCTCAGCGACAATACCACCCAGCGGACTTTCGCTACCCGTTAGCATTGCATCTGTTCCAGTGATCAGCGTGTGCACGTCTGAAGCTGCACGTGCGATGTTGCTCGCTGCAAGTTTCCCCAGTGATCCTTCAGGCCCCTGTGGTCTGCCCAGCTGTTGTGCGGCGCGGGCGCGGCGGGCGGTCCACTCTGCGGTCCTGGCCATGATCAACAGTTTGGCGATCTGCTGGCGTGTGTGTGGCTTCGACCGGGCACCGGTGATCTGCGCCCTGGCTACGACCAGATCCACGCGTCCGGCCCGTTGCGGATACCACTTGTAAGGCTCCATGACCGTCGCGTTTTCCGCCCGCTCTTCATCGTAAATGCGCCCCTGAAGATTCCTTCCACGGCCCACATCACGCAATCCGTCAGCGCCACGACGTTCGTGGGCGAGCGTGGTCATTGCAACCTGCCAGCCGTTGCCGGTTTCGGAAACCTGGAATTCCGGCGCGATTTTTGCGTCCGTGAAAAACACCTGATTGAACGATGCGTGTCCGTTCATTTGTTTGAGCGGCTGAACCTCCACGCCAGGCTGTTTCATATCCAGAACAAAGTAGGATAAACCGTCGTGTTTTGGAACATCCCAGTCTGTTCGTGCCAGCAACAATCCGTGTTGTGCGTGGTGCGCACTTGTGGTCCAGACCTTTTGGCCATTGATGATCCAGTTCTCTCCGTCGAAGTCGGCGCGCGTGGTTGCGCCCGCGAGGTCCGAGCCGCTACCCGGTTCGCTGAACAACTGACACCACGTGTCTTCGCCGGTGAGGATGCTGCGCAGGAATCTGTCTTTGTGCATATCGCTGCCGTGTTCGAGGAGGGTCGCCGCCGCCAGCAGGCGGATACCGGACCTTGCGACTCCTACCGCGCCCAGGGTAGCGAACTCCTCGTTGACCACCGGGCCGAGACCGACCGGCAATCCGCGTCCGTGCCACTGGGTCGGCCACTGCGGCATGCCCCATCCGGAATCGACCAGCTTGTTCCGCCAGTCCAGAAGCCCCGCGTCAGGATCCCAGTTTTCGTTCAACCAGTCGCGGACTTCCGCGCGGACACTGTCTTCACTGAATTCACTCATTAGCATCCTTCTCCTCTAGAGCTCGCAGCGCTGTACGTACAGTTCGCGGTGATAGCTTGGATCGCCAAGCAACACTTCGGAACTTTTCGCCCGTTTGAACCACAGGTGGGTATCGTGATCCCAGGTGAATCCGATTCCGCCGTGCAGCTGAATGCAGTTGGCGGCGGTGCTCATATAAGCGTCAGAAGCACAGGCTTTCGCAAGCGATGCCAGGCTGGGTAGTTCCGGATCATCTTCCGCGGCGGCCTCCGCTGCGTAGTAGGCTGCGGACTTTGCCAGCTCGACCTCCAGCAACATATCCGCGCACTTGTGTTTGATTGCCTGGAACGAGCCGATTGCGCGTCCGAACTGCATGCGCGATTGTGCATAACTCAGCGCGGAGTCCAAGAGAGCCTGGGCGCCGCCGACCATTTCGTTAGCCAGGGCTATGGCAGCTTGATCCAGCGTCCGGGACAAAGCCGCCGCGCCAGCGCCGAGTCTTCCCAGCAGCTGGGCTTTTGCGTCGTGAAACTCGATTCGCGAGAGCTTTCGAGTGGCGTCCATGGTCTCCAGTGCTCGGCGCTCGACACCGGGTGAATTCGCTGGCAACGCAAAAAACGAAAGGCCTTTGTCGCCCGAGGAGCGTTCTCTGCGCCCGACCAC
>JAYGEV010000406.1:0-13439 GCA_046582225.1 Pseudomonadales bacterium | reverse complement strand
CGACGCTCTTCCGATCTTCGGTATCTGGAACCTCATATCCCCCAGGATGAGGCGCCCTGACGGGTAACCCCAATGCCCGCAGAACCCGGTCATCCTGATAGTAGCTGCTGATCACCCGAGCCTGCAGAATCTGCACAAAGGCGACGTGCGCTGGTTTGAACCCGGCGATGAGTTCGTCTCGATCCGCGGCAGTCAACGTCTGAAACGACGCCGAGTATTTTTCCTCGGCCAGAGCATCCAGGGCGACGAGACCCTCGCCAACGATCGACACATTTTCTTGCAACCCCGCGAGCGTGCGGGCAAAGATGTCAGGCGCACGTGCGCTGGGAAACTCACCGTTCGCCGGAATCATCATGTCCACCAGAATCTCCAGCATCCGCCGCTGGGCGCCGGAAACCCCGGCGTCAGTCGAGATGAGCTCGGTCATCCGGCCAAACCCACCGCGACCTTCAAACTACAGACCTCGCGGCACACCGGGCGTTTCCAGGGCCTGAATCTGGCCCATCAGGTGCTGATAACGTTCTTTCTTTTCCGGCGTATCGGTCGACATGCCAAAGCCCACCCGACTTGCATACTCCCGGTGCTCGCCGAGGAACTGCGGAAAATCATCGTATTTACACGTCTGCGCAAGCTCGGTGAGATGGTCGAGGGTTACCGTCTCACGCATCTCGTCCCACTTGCCGTTCACCGACAACTGGTGCAGCTTGTTGCCGAGCTCCTCAAGACCATGCAGGCGCAGCACGTGATGGTAGGTGCGCGTGGATCCGTAGAACGACAGCGGCGTGCGCATCGCAAGAAGCTTTTGTTCGATCTCGCTGTCGCTGTCGCCGAGCACGAGGTACCCGCTCTCCGAGATCTCCACGTCCTGCCAGGTCTTTCCGGCCCGCTCCAGGCCGATCTTGACGTTGGGCAGCAGCACTTCGCGCATGTACTTATCCGACATGATGCCACCGTGAGGCATGATGATGTCCGCGACCTCGCCCGCGACTCGCGCCATGCCGTCGCCCACCATCGCCAGCCCGATTTTGGGGTACGGATGCTCGAGGGGGCCTGGATTGAAGTTGGGCGTCATCAACGTGTAGGTATAGTGCTTGCCCAGGAACTCCGGCTGTTTTCCCTCTGCCCAGGAGTCCCATACCTCATGCATCATCTGGATATATTCACGCATACGCGGCGCCGGAGCAGTCCACGTGCCGCCGAATCGACGTTCGTTGTGACCCTTGACCTGGCTGCCCAGCCCGATCGTGAAACGACCCTTGGAGAGCTCGTGAATGTCCCATGCCTCCATGGCCAGCACCATGGGGCTTCTGGGAAACGCAATCGTCACCGAGGTTTGCAGGCCGATGCGCTGCGTGGACGTTGCGGCCAAAGCCATAGTCAACATCGAGTCATGGCCCAGCTCGCCGCAGGTGACGCAGTCGAAGCCTGCCTCTTCGGCCTTTCTAGCCTGTTCAGGTGCCGCGCTCGGCCAGCCGCCGATACCGGTAATTACTTGCATGGTTCGTTCCCCTTTTTATCAATAGATTCGATGATTGTTAGAGCGATGCACGGCATCGTTCAAATTACGCCTCGCTCCCGCAGGCGCGCAATCTCCCCCTCGCCGTAACCAAGCTCGCCGAGCACCTCGCTGCCGTGTTCACCGAGGCCGGGAGCCCGCCTCGCGCCAACCGGCGCCACGCTGGTGATGTTGATCGGATGATTCATGATCAAGGACAGATCCATGTCGGCATCCGCCGGCGCCACCGCCATCGCATTTTCGAGCACCTGGGGATCGGTCACCGTTTCTTCGATGATTGCGACCCTGTTAACCGGCACCTCGAGCTGCGAAAAAATCGCCAGCCAGTCATCAGATGTTTTGCGTTCAACAATGGCTTGAATCTCATCCCCCAGGGACTCGCGATTCTCCCACATCGCCTCCAAAGTGGCGAAGCGCTCATCCGCAAGCAGGTGCGCAGCGTCCATGCCGATGAACGCCAGCGACAACAATTCAGCGTTGCGCACCATGTTGAACTGCAACCAGCGTCCATCTTTGGCCTGATACACGCGGAACATCGCAGAGTTGACCTTATTGACCTCGCGATACGAGGTCATGTCGCCACCGGCCATCGCACCCTGGGCCACGCCCGCCGCCGACCACAATCCGTTTGCGAGCAACGACGTATGCACCATCCCACCTTCCCCGGTGCGCTCCCGGTGCAACAACGCGGTGACGATGCCGGCATAGATTGCCACACCGGTGGGATGATCCCCCATGCCCGGCAACCCCTGAGTCGGCGCCGTTCCGGGCTGGCGCATCAAGTCCATCAGACCACTGCGCGCCCAGTACGCGAGCTGATCAAAACCCTTGCGATTGCGCTCCGGGCCTCGCTCTCCGTACGCGGTGAGCGAGGCATAAATCATCTTCGGGTTCAGCGGCCCCAGGTCTTCATAACGCAGGCCGAGCGACTCGCGGACCGAATAAGGCTGATTGGTGATGAAGACATCGCAGCCCGCGACCAGCTTGCGCAATATCTCCATCCCTTCGTCGCTTTTCAGGTCCAGCGCAACACTGCGTTTGTTGCGGCCGTCTAACTGCCAGAACCAATCGTTGCCTGCGTCAGGCGTCGTGGCGATATCCGACAGCAGGCGCAGCATGTCGCCACCTCCCGGCTGTTCAATTTTGACGACATCCGCGCCGAAATCGGCAAGCATCATGGCGGCCGCAGGCGCCGCGATGACCGTCGCGCAATCGATGACCTTCAATCCCGAAAACAGGTACTGATCCATTCGCCGCTCCCTTCTGGCGACAAAGGATAGCGCAGATACAAGCTCGTTCCGAAGTGCCTGCGAGCCAGCAAAACTTGTTGCGCTTTGCCAATGTCTCTGTTGTTCTGCTCAAAGCCTCCACCGAAAAAGCTGGAAAGATCATGGCAAGCCGTCTGCAACTGAAGTCCTTTGAGGAACTGTCTGTAGATCAGCGCGAGCAGTACAAGCGCATCAAACGTACCCGGCAACCGCGCGCCGATGGACAGTTTGGCGGGCCCTTTGATCCCTGGATCCGCAGTCCGGAAGTGGCCGCGCGCGCGATGGGCCTGGGCAACTACATCTGGGAGCGCACCTCTGTGGGCCGACGCATCGTCGAGCTGGCGATCATCGTCACCGGACGACACTGGCGCAGCAACGTCGAGTGGGTCGCCCACGAACGCATGGCCCGGGAACAAGGCATATCCGATGAGGTAATCCAGGCCGTGTTCGAACAACGCATTCCGGCAGACGCACCCGAAGATGAAACGCTCACCATCGAAGTGTGCCGGGCGCTGCATGAAACTCAGGATTTACCGTTAGCCCTGTATGACAGAGCGGTGGCGATGTGGGGGGAGCAGGGGTTGGTGGACATCATTCAGACGATCGGTTTTTACACGTTTGTTTCCATGACGTTAAACACGTTCAATATCCCAACGGCACAAGACGACCCGACGCCGTTTCCGCGCGAGCCATAGCACACCAAATCGAATCACTTCAAACACCCGGGGGGCATCGAAATGACCACGAACTGGACACCCGATCACATGCGCAGCGTGTTCGAATCGGTAAAGAACTGGGGACGCTGGGGCGAAGACGACGAATCCGGTGCACTGAACCTGATCACTTCGGAAAAACGTCTGGAAGCAACCAGGGCCGTTCAGGTCGGGCAAACGATCAGCTGCGCGCGTGAGCTTGCCGTCGATCCGGCCGTGGACAACCCACATCCCGCCCTGCACATGATGATCCGCGGCGGCGACGACTGCGTACTGCCAGGCGTCGGCCTTGAAGCGAGCATGGACTTTGTGGGCGTCGCCTTCCACGGTATGGCGACCACTCACATCGACGCTTTGTGCCACGTCTTCGTCGACGGTTTCATGTACAACGGATTCGCGGCCAGCGAGGTCAAAAGCACCGGTGCGCGGCGCGGCAGCATCATGTGTACCAAGGATGGCATCATGTCCCGCGGCGTGCTGCTGGATATCCCTGCGACACAAGGCGTGCCCTGGCTGGAACCGGGCACCGAGATCACCGTCGCCGATCTCGAAGCGGCCGAACGTGCGCATGAGGTAACGGTCACCCAGGGCGACATTCTACTGGTCGCAACCGGCCGAGACACCCGCCGCGCAGAGCATGGCCCCTGGGTGCCATTTCGCGATGGGATGGCC
This sequence comes from Pseudomonadales bacterium, assembly GCA_046582225.1. Classification (GTDB taxonomy): domain Bacteria; phylum Pseudomonadota; class Gammaproteobacteria; order Pseudomonadales; family Azotimanducaceae; genus JAYGEV01. Next base: position 9,270 of record JAYGEV010000406.1, on the reverse strand, counting down.
GGCCTCCATCCGGAGTGCGTGCCCTGGCTGCACGACCGAGACATTGCCGTGCTTGGCTGCGACGGGGTGTCCGATGTGTTTCCGGGTGTGCAGATCGAAGGCTGGTCCATGCCCATTCACCAGTGCACGCTTGCGGCGATGGGCGTACATCTGCTGGACAATCTGCGCCTGGACGCACTCTCGGCCGCCTGTGCCGAGCATCATCAGTACGCGTTTCAGTTCACGGTTGCGCCGCTGCGCGTTGAAGGAGGCACCGGGTCACCGTGTAACCCGATCGCAATTTTATAGACGGCGGCGCGCGGTGGGCGCCCGGGTATCTATCGACCGATGAATCTGGGCTCACGTTTTTCGGTAAAAGCGCGCACCGCCTCTCGATGATCTTCGGTGCTGCGCGCCTTCAACAGGCGATCCGCTTCCCGCTCGATGGCGGTTTCGTGATCGATCTCCAGCGCTTCGTCGAGGTTGTCTTTCATATAGGCAAACGCGATCCGAGGTCCGTGAGCGAGTTGCCGCGCCAGATCGAAGGCTTCCGACTCCAGCGCGTCGTCGGGGACCACCCGATTGACCAGGCCGATACGTTCGGCCTTCTCGGCGTCAACGCGCTCGGCGGTGAGCATCAGTTCCCGGGCCCGCGCCGGGCCGACGATTCGCGTCAGCAGCCATGCGATCCCGTAGTCACCCGACAGCCCGATGCGCGCGTAGGCTGTGGTCAGAAACGCACTTTTCGCTGCAATCCTAAGGTCGCACGCCAGCGCGATGGCCATTCCAGCCCCGGCGGCGGGACCCGGCAAGACGGCGAGAGTCGGCTTGCGCAGCCGGTGCAGCGCGCCGGCAATCTCCAGGTGGCGCGCCCGCATTTCCTGAAACTGCGACTCCGCGGTAGGCTTCACATCGTTTTCGCTGCTGGCGTTTCTGCGCCCCATCGCTTTCACATCGGCACCCGAGCAGAATGCGGTTCCCGCGCCAGTGACTACGATTGAGCCGATCTCCGGATTGGAACCGGCCCATGCAATCGCGGTGCGAAGTGCGGTGGTCAACTCGGGCGTCAACGCGTTACGCGCCTGGGGTCGGTTCAGGGTAATTGTCGCGACACGCTCCCGTGCAGCACACAGCAGTTGCTCGGTGCCCGTGTCGTGATCTGCCATGTCGCTATCGTTTGTAGTCATCGCTACCCTTATACGGGCCGTCCCGCCATGCCAGCGTGTCTTTCAGGCCGTGCTCGCGCATTCGATCCTGATACTCGTAGGACGCTTCAGTAAACTGACCCGCCGCGTCCAGATCGGTGCTGCTGCGCACCGACGAGTAGATCCCCATATTTTCATAAAAACGATTCATGTTCGTTTTCAGGATCGCCAGGTGATCTGCAGACAGGTTGGCGATTCGATCCGCGAAGCTGATGGTGCGCTCATCCAGCTCAGCCAGTGGCCAGGCGTAGTTGATCATGCCGATCTCCTCCGCCTCAGTGCCGGTTACGTTCTCACCCGTGTAATACAGTTCCTTAGCCTTGCGCATGCCGATTACCAGCGGCCATATCACACCGGTGCGACTGGTGCCCATGCCGCGCAGGCCAGGGTGACCCAGCTGTGCATCTTCTGCGGCAACCACCAGATCCGCCATCATCGCAAGTTCGCAACCGCCGGCCAAAGCATACCCATGCACCTGAGCGATGGTGATCTTTGCCATGTTCCAGAAGTACATATGAATATCGGTAATCTGCTGCATGCCGGTGCGCATACCCATCAACAACCGGCGCTTCTTGGCGTCGGCGACCTTGTGATTCCGGACCACAGCGTCGGATCCACCTCGGGACGGGGCAAGGTCATAGCCGGCGCTGAACGTCCTGCCCTCTCCTTTTACGATGATCACCCGCACTTCGCTGTCGGCTTCGAGATCATGCAGCGCTTCATTGAACTCGAACATCAGTTCCTGGGAGAGCGCATTCATCTTTTCGGGGCGGTTCAGCGTTATTCGCGCGACCCGTCCATCCGTGCCAACGTTGTCTATCAGCAGGTTCTCGAAGTCAGCCATGCCCTTGTCCGCGTTCCACTTGTCTGTGGGCAGTATGCGCCTGCCCACAGAAATTCGGTAATATCTACGGTTCGACCACGCCCCGGGGGAGGCTCAATTGCCAATGCACGAGCGAGTACTGATTGCGAATCGTGGTGAGATCGCTATTCGGATTGCGCGCGCCGCGCGCGGGCTCGGCATGCAGTCCGTCGGCGTCTATGCGGCTCCCGACGAGTTTGCCCTGCACACCCGTTTTACCAACAGCGTCCGCCGGATCGGCAACGCTGAAGATCCCATCGGCGCTTATCTGGACGTGGATGCTCTGATCGCGCTCGCCAGGGAACTCGGTTGCGACTGCGTTCATCCCGGTTACGGATTCTTATCCGAGAATGCCGAGCTGGCCACGCGCTGCGAACAGGAAGGAATCGCGTTTGTGGGTCCATCCGCAGCGACGCTGGCGCTTTTCGGGGACAAGGTACGAGCGCGCGCGCTGGCCTCGGATCTCGACATTCCAGTCGTTCCGGGAAGCCAGACCCCGCTTGAAAACGTTCAGATCACCGAGGAGGTGGCAAGCGAGCTCGGCTACCCAGTGATGCTGAAAGCCGTTGCCGGGGGCGGTGGCCGCGGTATGCGCCGAGCGGATAACGCGGCGCAACTGGCTGATGCCTACGAGCGATGTCGCAGCGAGGCAGAAACAGCGTTTGGCAACGGCGCCGTGTTCGTGGAGAAGTTTATTGATCGGCCCCGACACATCGAGGTCCAGGTTCTGGCTGACAAAGCGACCAACGTTATTCACCTGCACGAGCGCGACTGTTCGGTGCAGCTGAACAACCAGAAGGTGATCGAAGTTGCCCCAGCGCCCAATCTCGACCCCGCGCTGCGCGATCGCATGTTGTCTGATGCGATACGACTGATTCGCGAAGCCAACTACGAAAACGCGGGAACCGTGGAGTTTCTTGTTTTACCTGAAACCAATCAGTATTACTTCATTGAATGTAACCCGCGTATTCAGGTGGAGCATACGGTGACAGAGGAGATTACGGGCGTCGACCTCATTGAGGCGCAATTTCAAATCAGCTCCGGCGCGACTCTCAGCGAGCTCGGGCTGGCCGATCAGGCGGCAGTCGGAAAGGCGCGTGGGTATGCGGTACAGAGCCGCGTGGTGGCGCGGAGCATCGGGCGCATTCACGCCTACCGCGAACCCTCGGGGGCTGGTGTGCGGGTAGATGCATGCGGATATCTCGGCTACGAACCGGCACCGCAATTCGATCCGCTGCTGGCAAAGCTGATCTGCTCGGCAAACACTCACGCAGCGGCCATCGACCGTTCGTTAATGGCGCTGGATGAGTTTCACATCGCCGGAATTGACACGAACCTCGACCAGCTCCGCGCCATTCTCGGCCACGACGCGGTCAACCGGGGCGATGCCCGCACCTCACTTCTCAGCGAGGCCCCTGAACTGAGCGCGACGATCGCGGCAGCCAGCCCTACGCTCACGCTGCTGAATGAACGCGCCGCGGCGCTGGGTCGAATCGATGCGGCGGTCGCACCTGCGCCGGTGTCCCTTCAGGTCGGCGATGGTGAACGAACGCTGACCTGTCCGATGCGCAGCGAGGTGGTGGAAGTCCAGGTTGCTGCGGGAGATGTTGTCGTGGCCGGGCAGACGCTGGTGGTGGTTAGCGCGATGAAAATGGAAACCGCCCTGGAGGCGCCCTGCTCCGGGGTGGTGCGCCAGCTGCAGGAACTGACCGAAGGGGATTCGATTGCGCCGGGCCAGGTGCTCGCGGTGCTGACCCCCGGGGACGCAGGCGATGCGCCACACCAGCAGCCTACCGAGCCGTGGGCCTCGGTGCTTACCGAGATCGATCACCTGCGAAACCTGGCCCGGGAGAGGCTGGCGGCTGATTCCGAAGATCCTGGCGTGGTACGCCAGCGCTCGCGTGGCAAACTCACCTGCCGGGAACGCATCGATCTGCTCCTGGATGAGGGATCCTTTCACGAGGTCGGCAGCGTGGCCGGGTTTACCAGCTATACCGAACAAGGCGACATCGCAGCCTTTACCCCGGCCAACAGTGTCGGCGGGTGGGGCAACATCGCCGGTCGCATGAGCGTGGTTTGCGCAGACGACTTCACCTCGCGAGGCGGACACGCGGACGGCGCAATTGCCGCCAAGAGTGGCTATCTCGATCGTCTCGCGATAGAGATGCGCATCCCCTCGATACGGATGCTCGATGGATCCTCTGGCGGCGGCAGCGTCGCGGCCATGGTCCCCGAGCAGAAAAAATCCGACCAGAGCATCGCCAGGGAAAGCCGGGGCGCGATCACGGCCGGTCGCCCGCGGGTTTCGGGTGCTGGGGGTTCGTTCCTGCCCGGACATCTGGGCAGCACGATGTATACCGAGCAACTGAGCACGATTCCGGTGGTGAACCTGCTGCTCGGCAGCGTGGTAGGCATTGGCGCCGCCAAAGCGGTGCTCGGCCACTTTTCGGTGATGGTTCGCGACATCGCGCAACTCTTCGTTGCCGGGCCGCCGCTGGTGTCGCACGCCATGGGCTACGACATATCCAAGGAGGAACTCGGTGGCTGGCATATCCACTGCACCAATGGCTCGGTGGACAATCTCGCCGAGTCCGAGCAGGAGTCGGTGGCCATCACCCGCCAGTTTCTGGCTTACCTGCCAGCGAGCGTTTACGAAACACCACCGGTGCTGACCAGCGATGATCCGGTGGACCGGCGGGAGGACGCCCTCGCCGGACTGATCCCGCGCAAACGCACCACCACCTTCGACATCCGCAAGGCCATCCGGCTGATGGCGGACGAGGGATCGTTTTTTGAGATCGGTCCACTGTGGGGGACCGATCAGGTGACGGGATTCGTGCGCTTCAACGGTCATCCGCTGGGCGTCGTCGCCTCGGACAGCAAGCACGCCAACGGCGGCGCTCTGACCGCGGATGGGTGCGACAAGGTCGCGCGGCATCTGGATCTGTGCGATCTGTTCCACGTCCCGATATTGAATCTGGTCGACAGTCCGGGATTCGCGGTCGGTCTGGAACACGAGATCGCCGGCACGATACGCAAGGGCGCGACCTGGATGATCGCGTTTGCGCAGGTCAGTGTGCCGATATTTACCGTCATCATGCGCCGCAGCTTCGGGGTGGCGGGCAACAACTTTGCAACGCCGCGTTCGCGACCGTCCATGCGGGTGGTATGGCCCGCCGCCGACGTCGGCGGAATTCCGCCCGAAGGCGGCATAGAAGCTGCGTATAAACGTCAACTTGCAGAAGCCGAGGATCCTGCCGCACTCAGAGCGGAACTCGAGGCTCGCATTGAAACGGCCCGCGGCCCGGCAGGTCCACTCAACAGGTTTCAAATGGAAGAAATGATCGACCCTCGCGACACCCGGCGTCTTGTTTGTGAATGGGTTCGGACCGCCTACCGGATCGTCTCCCACCCGGCACGGCTGGTTCCGCGCGCGCTGCAGTTTCGACCGTGACCCACGGCGATGGAACTGTCGCATTGCTGCGGATCTAATTTGTGTTCCGCAATTTTTTGCGTAACCTTTTTTGTAAGAAAGAATCCGATATGAAACTCGCACTGGCATGTGCACTGCTCTGCCTGTTGGCGCCGATCCCACACGCCGCTTTGGCGGACGATGGCGCGATCCCCCGGTATGAGCCGTCATCGCGAAGCCCGGAGCCGTTGGATATTCGCTCCAATGCATATGGCGCCAGCCGGAACGCACCCGACGCCCACGGCATCGGAAGTCGCGTCGAAGATTTCACGATTCCACGCGCCGGCGGTGGATCCGTATCCCTCAGCGAAGCCCGCGCCGCCGGACCGGTTGCAATCATCTTCTATCGCGGCCACTGGTGACCTGCGTGCAACGTGCAGCTCGGGGAGTTGCAGCATCAGATAGCACGTTTCGAACGTCGCGGTGTGACGGTAGTCGCACTGTCGGTCGATGAGCCAGCCGCGTCACTGGCGATGATTGAGCGACTCGGGCTGAGCTTCGATCTGGGTAGCGATCCTCAGCAGAATGTGGTCAAAGCCTTCGGCGTGCAGAATCCGAACACCCGGGAACTGGCGATCCACGCCGTCTATATCATTGATACCCACGGCACGGTCGTCTATCGCAAGGTAGGTCGTCGCCGACCGGTCTCCCGGGAACTGATCGACGCGATCGATGCGTTTCGAGGCGTCTACCCACGTACGGACGAGGTGATCGAGCTAAAGAAGTTCTCGAACGTGGCTTTTCCTGAGAACAACTTCCAGGCGTTAATCACCGTGGCCCGCGTTACAGCGCTCCCGCAGAACGTCGACGAAGCTGAATTCGATCGCGTCCGTTCACTGGCCAGGGAGCGTCGCTCCGACGACGCGCTGATCGCATTCAAGGCGCTGACCCTCGACAGCGTGGACGCCGGCGAGCAGGATCTGTTCGATACCGCGGCCTGGCTGACACACCGGTTGTTCTTCACCGACAAACCCGAGGCCATCGACGCGGGACGATTACTCAGCCAGCGCCTGGCTCGAATCCGCCAGCTGGAAGCTCAACTCGAGGTCATCGACGATCCGGATCAGCACGACGAGCAACTGCACACGCTGGCCCGCGCGCGGGCCGGCCTTTCGCTGACCCGGGCGAAGATCTCGAACAATGCCGACGCGTGGAATCTGCGCTACGCAAAAACCACGCTGCGTTCATACCGGGAGGTGGCACGCGCATCCATTCGGGCACGCGCGCTCTGAACCGCCAGGCATTCGCACCCATTCGCCAGAAGAGGTTTCCTGATGGCATCGAATTCGACTGACTCCTCGCGCCAGCACGCGGTGTATCAGGGCGACCGCGGTCAAATCATGACCATGGATTCCGCCTACGACGTGGACGCGTCTAATCACCTGGCCGATGTGGTTATCAACGCCTCCTATTGCGGCGTGCTGCCGGCGCGGTTTATCGGCAGGCATCGCCCGCGTGCCGCGATCGGCGTGGACTGCGCGATCGGGCCGGCCGGCGCATCGGTTGCCGGATTGTGGTACCTCGAAGCCCTCAACATCCCCACGGCGGTTGCTGATGTTACGACGGTGAAGCTCGGCGATGGCGATGACCTCTACGACAACGGGGTGATCAGTCTGCTCAACCGGCCGGCCCAGGACTGTGGCGTGGCACCCGGCATGACGGTATCCGACGCAGCGATTGCGATGCTTGAGCGGGACCCGGGCGACCCGGACGCCGCCGAAGTGACAAACCGACACATCGTCGGTGAAGGCAAAGGCGGACGCTCGATCGTCTGCACCGATTCCATAGCCTTCGGCCTGCCGGAGGATACCAACAACGTGATCGTCACCGCCGGTCATACCGGGCGCAGCGCGGTACCTTACCTGTTGAAAGTACACCCGTTCGGATTCATCTGTTCCGATGGAGGCATCGGGCGCGAAGATTCAGGCATCGCCGGAATGCATGAAGTGAATGCCGCCGGCCTGGCCGGAGCGACCGTCGATGCGCGAACGGCAAAAATGGGTGACGGCCTGTCGACCTACTACGACGGCACCATCAGCGCAGCCAACGAACTGGCAAAGGCAGCCGGGGTCGAGATCGGAATGCCCGCCACGCGGGCTGCCAAAATCCTGGTTTCAAGATAGCCGGCGACAGCACCTGCAATCTCATGTAATGATTGACTGGCAACTTGCTATCAATTCGGGCCGACTGACGAAGCGCCAGCTTGGTCGCGCCTGGGTCGCGAGCGCTCTGAATGCGGCGGTCATTGAAAAAACCAGCTACCAGATCGTGCACAACATCCTGCTCCCGGTCGGTACGCTGCGAACGGTTCGCGGGAAAGGCGAGCTGACCTTCGATGCGGCCGGCAATCCGACCCACATGCTCGGCACCGTGCAGGACATCACCGAGCAACTGCAAACCGAATCCGAGCTTCGAGCACGCTCTCGCCCTGGCCGGATTCAAAACGGCGGCCGCCATATTCGATCAGCGCCAACGGTTATCGATTCAGCACGTCGCCCCGGGTGCTGGCGGCGATGTCGATGACCTCGGTGACGAGTTCATGCGCAACGCCCAGTTCCTCGAGGGTCGCCTGCAGGTGCCCGGCCACAGAGTCGAAGCTGGCGTCGTTGATACCTCGATCGACCAGATGCTTGTGAGCCTCACGCATGTCCTTGCCGGTGTACTCACTGGGGCCGCCAAAGACCATGGTCAAAAACGACTTCTGCTTGGCACGTTGAGCGTCCATATCGACCGCGTCGAAGAAGTGGCTGATGGTCTGGTCGTTGAGCACTTTTCGATAGAAAAAGTCTACCGCGGCGTCCACCGCAGGCTCCCCTCCGAGGCGCTGGTACAGGGGCTCGCTCATGGGTCACTCCGTAAATTGGGTTCACATTTAAGGTTAGATGGCGCTCGGAGCGCGCCAAGAATCGAGGTCGGAACGGGCCCGCAGTCAGGCTCGCGCGCAGCCTGAGAATTCTGTCAGGTGGCGGCAGTCTCGTCCGCGTACAGAAACTCTGCGTAGTCTTCGAGCAGCTCCGGCCGTTCCAGGTGCAGGAAGTGGCCCACGCCTTCCACCATGCGGGTTTCGCAGTTCGGGATCAGCTTCTGGGCGATGTACATATCCTCCGGATCGATGATGGTGTCGTTGGCGCCGTTGATGATGAACGTACGCGCCTTGATCCGGGTCAGGTCTATCGCGTCATCGAGCCTGCCTAGTTTCAGGATGTTCGTACAGTGCTCGCAAAACGCTTCGGCGTTGGCCCTGTTGAGCTGCTCGAACTGGGCGATGATTTTGCGCTTGTAGGCCTCTCCGAGCTGGCCGCCGAACATGTCCAGAATGAGGCCGGCACCGCTGGCGTAGTCGCCTTGCTGGTAGAGTTCCAGCGCCCGCCGCACAATTTCCCGCATCACCGCGTTGGGCTTCATGCCAAAGCTGCACAACACCATTTGCTGAACCAGTTCCGGCCGAAGCGCGGCATACGCAGAAGCGATGACCGTGCCCCAGGAACTGCCCGCCAGGGTGAGTTCGCCACCCCGATGAGTCTCTTTAATCAACGCGTGCAGGCTTTCCAGCTGCTCTTGAACGGTAACGTGCACGCCCCCGTGCTTTATCTTCGAGCGCCCGATTCCAGGCATGTCGAACACGACCACGGTGAAGTTATCGGTGAAGCGCTTTACCACGGTGTGCCAGATCGCCATCGTCTGCAGCGCCCCGCTCACACACATCAGCAGGTGATCGCTGTCACCGTACTTGCGATAAGGAATCTCAAATC
>JAYGEV010000399.1:0-30163 GCA_046582225.1 Pseudomonadales bacterium | reverse complement strand
AATACGATCTGTCCGCGTGCTTCATCAATGGCCGGACTGTTCCACACCGGCGCGCCGGAGGGACCGCGCCGAGCGGTGCCAACGCTGGTAAGGCCGCGTGCGGTGGGTTGCTCGGAGACAGAATACGTCTGCCACCTGCGGCCGCCGGTACGCGCGTCATAGGCAACGACCGAACCACGAAAGTTGCAGCACACGTATTTCGGGTTCGCAGCTGCAATGACCTCCAGCGACGACACCGGAACAAACAGAGTGTCGCGATAGAGGCTCGGCGCCCCGGTGATGGTGGCGTTCGGGTGGGTGTCTGGACGGTCGCGCCAGACCAGCTTTCCCGTGCGTGCGTCCAGTGCGTAAACGTACCCGAGCAGGTCACCGAAGTAGGCCAGGGGCCTTGCGGTTTGATCGCCAGCCTCCCACGTGCTGACGACGATGCCGTTGCGGACCGCGGCGGAGGCCTGGAACGTCCAGCGTACGCAGGCCGTTTCCTCATCCAGCGCATACACCCGGCCGTTGTGACTGCCCACGATCAACGACCCTCCGACGAATGCCGGTTGCGATCGAACGCGCAGCGCCTCGGGGAACACAAACGACCATTTCAGCTTTAGGTCATTGACGTTTTCTCGCGTGATGCTGGTCGTTGACCGGGCAATGTAGCGGGTGTTGCCCGGCGTGAGACCCCAGCCGGGCCAGGTTGGGGGAGCGTCGATATCGAACCGGTCGCGGTTGCCCTCGCACGCAATGGGCTTTGTCTGGGTTTGTGTGTCGCCGATTCGGTGATCGGCGAGAAACTCCGCCACTTGTATTTTCTCAGCCTGGCTGAGGTTTTCTGCCTGGGTCCGCATGGCACCGTTTGTGAGCGCGTTGAGTATCGATTCGGCGGACATCAGCCGCAGCATTGCGGTATGGGGGGCCCGGAGGTCCTGTCCGTTGTGGCACTGGGCGCAGGATTGGCTGAACGCTGCCCTGCCCAGGTCTTCGGTGATCGCCCTACCGTATCCGTACTGGTGTTCTGGTTGGGCGGTCGCGCCTTGCACCGGCGGTGCGAACAACAGGTACACGCACACGCTTGTGAGTGTTCGCCGTAACGTCCTGGTGATCCGTGATTTTGTCGGCGTCGGTTGCATGCACCGCTTCAGATAAATGCGGGAAGCAGCCGTTGCGCGCACTCGGCGATAAAATCCACCGGTTCGTCGAGCGGAACGATCGGATGGGGAAGCACGATAGAAACCGGCAAACCAAGCTCCAGCAGACTTTTGAGTTGGGTGCCTATTTGATCCCAATCGCCGTGCATTGCAAAGGCATCGGCAATGTCGTCGTCGAGAAAATCGACGACCGTGCCGGCGTGCACGAGGTCTTTGTGGTGGTGGAAGTCCGGCCACACACTTTCGCTGAGAACGTGGGCGGCCTCTCCAGACCATTGGAATCCGGGAGCGTCGAACAGAAACGGTGAATATTCGTAATAACCGGCCGCAATAGCCTTGCCGATGGTTCGCGCTCGATCACGGTCTCGGGACACGATGGTATGAAAGATCAAGCCGAGCAGAATGTCTTTCGGATCACGCCCGACCTCCCTTGCGCCGTGACACACACTCGTCCAGGCATTGATCAGATTGGCTGGGTGGGTGCCAACGCGAATCCACACCCCGTCGGCAACGCGCCCTGCCATTCGCAGGGTTTTCGGCCCCTGGGCTGCAATCCAAACCGGCACCGCGTTCGCGCGATCCAGGCTCGCTCGGCGCAGGGCACCTACGTCCAGACTGTCACCGGCAAGCAGAGAACGTGTGGTTCGAGTGGCGTCTTCCAGCGATTGCACCGTGGCGGGGGACAGGCCGTTGAAACGCACCGCCGTGTCGCCGATGCCCAGGCCCAGGTGTACACGGCCTGGCGCCATTTGAGCCACCGTCGATATGGAACCTGCCAACACCGACGGGTGACGGAGCACGGGCGTATCGAGGAGCGTTCCCAGATGCAGAGTTGTGGTCGCTTGTGCCGCAAATGCCAACGACAGGTATGGGTCTGGGGCCTTGAGCGGGTTGCAGGGCATCAATCCCATATGCCACCCCAGGTCCTCAATTCGAGCCGCGCTTTCGGCAAACGCCAGGGGGCCGGACATATCCAGTCGGTTCAGTGCGAACTTCATGAGCTAGCTGAGCGCGCGGACGATGGCGGTGACACTTTCAATTCAGGGCTGTTGCGCGGGTTCCACAGCTTCGCCCATCGTGGGCTACACCGTGAAGTGATCTGTCAGCTCGTCGGTGCCCAGTGTGCTGCCATCGTGCTTTCCCAGAGGGATCCCGGGCCAGCGACCGGTTGCGAAGATCACCAGTACGCTTGCACCTTCGGGTCCGGCTACCAGTGGGCCGTAGCCACGGTTGGCCAGGCCAATCCTGATGTCTCCGGGATGCAGCCACTTGCTTCCCACTTTCTGTGAGCCGGCAAGGATGATCTCGGTATAGTCGCATTCGTGGGTGTGCGGCTCTATGGTGCACCCGGGTGGAAACCACATCTTGAAAACCGTGGGCGAGGCTTCCTCCTCGGGAAGACCAATTCGATACATCGTAGCAACCGCTTCGGTTGGCAGCTCGATTGAGCCGATCTTGTCCCACGAGGTTACGATATGGCCGCGGAGTTGTAACTCAGCACTTATCTCCGCGGCGGTATGCTGTTCGGTTTGCTGGTTTTCGTCGGCGCTCACACGCAACCCCCTGCCGGTTCCAAAAAAAGGTTGATGCCAATTTCATCTTCGCACAGTGCTTTCCCCGGGCACAACCTGACCAGCCGAGCCATGCAATCTACGGATTTCTATGGCAGGATTGCGAAGCCAGCACTGTTAGGGGAAGGACATGGCAGAAGCAGTCTCGCCATATAAGGCCGCGAAGCGCTATCACTACGCATACCCGGAAATGGGAACGGGACCGGTGTCTATCGAACCCTATGTTTCTACGGAATATTTCGAACTCGAACGAGAGCGTGTTTTCAAAAAAGTCTGGCTGTATGCCTGTCGTATAGAGCAGCTTCACAATGTCGGGGATTTTCTGGTAGTGGATCTGCCCGTGTGCGACACCTCGGTAGTTCTGGTGCGCGATTCCAAAGGGGAGCTGCGCGCATTTCACAACATGTGCGCGCATCGAGGAAATAAAATCGCGTATGACAAGTCCGGCAACATCCCCTCTTTCAACTGTCGCTTTCATGGCTGGACATACTCGTTGGATGGTGAGCTGACGTTCGTGCCGGATGAGGACAACTACTTCGACATCGACAAGAGTTGCCTGGGACTGACGCCCGTACACATCGATGCGTGGGAGGGGTTCGTATTCATCAACGTCGACCCGAAGCCGCGCGAAACGCTGACCGAGTACCTCGGCGAGCTTGGGGCCGGCTTGCACGGATACCCGTTCGCTGAATTGTCAGGCAAGGTGCATCGCTTCGAAACCGTGGTAAATGCCAACTGGAAGCTGGTCAAGGACGCGTTTCAGGAGGTGTGCCATACCCCCTATCAGCATCGTCGTTCGCTGCCGGATGCCTACCAGAACAGCGATAACCCCCATACTCGATTGATCGACATGGCGGTGGTCGGCCATCACGGTCGGCAGTCGCTCTTTGGCAACATGGCGCACAAGCCGAGCGCCGTCGCAGCACACGCTTATGCGCACGGATCTACCATCGTCAGCGCAGCGCTGGGACCTGAGGGTTCACCCGAAACCGACCCGCCAGGCGTTAATCCAACCGACAGCCCCGACTGGTCCTTCGAGCTTCAGGTGTTTTTTCCATCGTTCTTTCTTGCGGTAGCCCGCGGCAGTTACTTTGCGCACCAGTTCCTCCCGCTTGGCGTGGATAAGACCCTGTGGCAATCCATGATCTGCTACCCAGAACCCACCACCCTCGCGCAACGGTTCAGCCAGGAGTACAGCAGGGTGATGTTCCGCGACATCATGTGCGAGGACGGCCGCCAGATTGAAGAGACCCAGTCCATGCTCAAGTCGGGCGCCAAGCAGCACTTCCAGCTCAAGGATGAGGAGCTGATGGTGCGTCAGGGGTTGTACGAGGTTGATCGAATGATCAATGCGGAGCGCGGCGGTGGTCTGGTGAGTGACGCGTGAGCGGGGTCCTGCCACCGACCTTCGAGGACCTGGAAGACTGGGTGGACTGGTCGCTGGGCACGATGGCTGAGCGCAGCGCGCGCAGATCGTCCAGCTCCATGCAGGAGATCGAGGCGTTTTATGCGGCGATGCTGCCGCGCATGGAGGCGGTGCTTGGGTATCTCGAGGGCATACCCGGCCATGACGACACTCCGGAAAATTTGCGGCTGCTCGATCTGACAAAGTCGCTCGCAGAAGTGGCGCCCGCGGCTGAACTGTTCTTTGAGCCGACGATTTCCTACGGCTACGATGTTTCGAGGTTTACCGCAGATCCCGAGTAGGACTAGCGGGAGTCAGTTGATCCTTTGACGCGCAATCGGTAGTGCCGTGGTCAAGGCCGTTCTCAGTGTCGGGTTCGTGACGCTCGCCCATTTCATGACAGCACTGGAGATCATTAACGTTGTTTGCGTCGCGTCCGGTCTTCTGTTGTTTCGTGCCTTATGTTTCGTGACTCTGCTCACGTTTCGAATCGGCTGGCCTCTCGGCGCTGATCTAGACTGAATGTCAGGGAATCTATTGAGGAGTCGCAAGATGAGCACAGTGCTGCTGGTGGAAGACGATCATGCAATCTCGATGGCGCTGGCAACGAGGATGGAGGCCGGAGGATTTGATGTCGTAACGGCGTTCGATGCCGTTACGGCCGGAATCAAATCCAGGCAGTGTAATCCCGATATTGCAGTTCTGGATATCTCTAGGCCTGGCCGTGATGGCTTCCTTGTTACCGAACGGTTGCGCAAAACGGGATCTGCCACGTTGCCGCTAATCTTCATTACGGCAGGCAAACACGAATCACTGAAAGAGCGGGCCAAGGAGTTTTCGCCGATCGCATTCCTTGAAAAGCCGTTCGAATCGGAAGCTCTGATGTTGGCAGTTAATGCTGCTGCGCTTTGACCCGTAGGAAGCGTTTCCGGGGCTGATATGGAGTTCGACCAGGAAACAACGTTCGGTTCGCTGTTGATCATCGATGACGATGCGGGCGACCGTGCCTTGATAAAATGCATGCTGGCCGATATCGACTCTCCGGTTCTCGAAGCCAGCACCGGAAAACGAGGCCTGGAAATCGCTGAGGCCCGTCCGTTGGACTGTGTGATTGTTGACTACAACCTGCCCGACATCAGCGGAATGGATCTTGTCGAACAGCTGCGCTGGGAGGCGAACGACCCCTTTCTTCCCGTCATCCTGCTCACCGGCCATGGAGACGAGACACTCGTGGTAGAGGCATTGCATCGAGGTGCTTCGGACTACATGCGAAAGGACAAGGCCAATCGATCTTCCTTGAGCCGATCAATTGCTAACGCGCTGACCCAGGCATCTCTGTCGCGATCCCTCGGGGAGGAACGACGCAAACTGGAACTGATGAACCGGGAATTAATTCGCGCCAACCACGAAATCAGCTCGTTCTATCAGACGGTTTCTCACGAGTTGAAAACCCCGTTGACGGCGATTCGGGAGTTTACCTCGATCATGTTGGATGCGATTGGAGGGCCGATCAACGCCAAGCAACGGAAGTTCCTGACAACCTCGCTGCATTGTTGCGATACCCTCACAGGCCTTGTTAGCGATCTTTTCGACACCGCGCGCATAGCGACAGGCAGGCTTGCTTTTGATTTCGAATCCGCCGCGATCAACCCGGTGATCGAGGAGTGTGTGGAGTTGGCTACGAGCAGCGCCTGCCAGGCAGGAATCGAGATTGAAACCAAACTGACGAACGTGTTGCCAGACGTGTTCGCCGACGAGTCGAGAATCGGTCAGGTAGTTAATAACCTGTTGACGAACGCAATTAGGTTCACGCCCGGGAATGGCAAGATCGTCATTACGAGTTGGCTTGCAGGTTCCGACGAAGTTGCCGTTGCAGTGCGTGACACCGGCAGGGGCATCGAAGCCGGTTTTTGTGAAAGGATCTTCGATCGATTTGCCCAGGCGCAGCCGGCAGATTCTTCGTCACATGAAGGCATGGGGATTGGTTTGTACCTGTGCGCTAATATTATTGAGAACCACCATGGCAACATCTCAGTAGCCAGCAAGCTGGGGCAAGGCAGCACGTTCAAACTTCCGATCGCCGTAAGCGATCATCTGTGACCAATTCGCTATCCGCGGGACCAGGTCCTGGCGACTGAGCCCCTCAGGCTCGTCGACGTCCTCCCAGTTGACCGACAAACGTCTCGATCATCGCGTTGGTCTGGGCGGGAACTTCGAGTTGTGGAAAATGGCCGGAACCGGCTACTTCGGCGAACTGAACGTTTTTCAGGTGCGAGCCGATATAGTTCTGGTCAACCTGATTTGCGGTGAGCCAGAGCACTGGCTGGCTGATGTCGTCCGCCAGCGCCTGGGTGCTGACGGCCATCACACGCAGTTCATCGACCGCGATCGGGATGGGCGTTTTCATCGCGTCGGCGACCGCCCCATCGCGCACCGCGCGGTCACATTTGCTGCCGAAATAGCCGCGGTACATCTGCTTGAACGCACGTTTGCCATTCGGGCCGGTCAACGCATCGATCATGCTGCCCAACGTGGCGCCGAATGGATCCTTCGGATTTCCAATGCGGGGCAATCCGTACATTGCTGAATCGATCATCACCGCAGCCTTCACCAGGCGTCGGTTGCTGCGAGTTAATTCCAGTGTGGGTGGGCCGCCGCCGGCGTGGCCGATCGCGATGGCGCCGCGCAGATCCAGAGACTTCGCGATCGCGGCGATATCGGCCGCATGTTGTTTTGCCGTGTGGCCGGTTCCTGGTGTTTTTGAGCGGCCCAGGCCACGGCGATCTACGCTCAGCACGCGGTGGTCGCGAGCGAAATGTTTCACCAGCGGTTCCCAATGCTGAAGGTTGGAACACCACCCGTGAATCAGGATCAGCGGTGGACGATCCGATGCTTTGCCGCGAACGCGGTAGTAAAGGTCAGCACCATCGGTTGTTTGAAATCTCGGCATATTGTTGCGCCTTTTTTTGGTGGCAATGATCAGCTGGTGGCGTTGGAGCCCGCCATTTTACAACGCACGTTAATGACGTGACGTGTGTATGTTAGAGTAACGAAAACAATCGCCTATGTTTGTTTTTACCACGTTGGCGGTTTGTTACCGCGAAGGGCGCATAAGCGTCGATCAATGCTGGTCGAAACGGTGGATCCGTGCTAAAAAATGTGAACGTATTTATTTTTGCCTCAGGCTGGTTCGGGACGAGGAATAGTTATGGCTAAGATCGAGCAGGAATTCATGGACCGGCCGAACCCGCGCACGGGCGAGTTCAAGGCGCCGGAGTTTCTTCCACGGGTGCGAAACGTGGATCTCGGAACCGAAACCATCGGTGGAGAGCGGTTCTATTCAGCGGAGTTCATGCAGGCAGAATGGGACCAGATCTGGACCAAAACCTGGCAGCTCGCAACCCGCGTTGACGATTTTCCCCATTCGGGATCCTTTTTCGTCCATGAACTGGGGAAAGAATCGATCCTGTTCGTAAAAGGCGACGACGATGTCATCCGCGGTTTCTACAACGTCTGCCAACATCGTGGCAACCGGCTGTGTCAGGCTACTTCAGGAGAGCTCGACACATTCAGCTGTCCGTTCCACGGCTGGCAGTGGAACATCGACGGCTCGCTGAAGAAAGTGGCTGATCCACAATTCTTTCGCCAGTTCGACGATGGTATTCCCACCGACGAACTCGGATTGACACCCGTAAAAGTGGATGAGTGGGGTGGCTGGTTGTGGTTCAACATGGATCCGGATTCCTGTTCGTTACAGGAATATCTCGGCGCGCCCGGCGAGCACCTGGAGAGCTACGAGTTCGAAAAGTTCGTCTGCATCGACTATCAGACTTTCGAATGGGATGGAAACTGGAAGCATGCAGTAGATGCGTTCAATGAAAGCTATCATTTCGCATCGCTGCATCCGGACATGATCGAATTTGGCGAAGGTCATGACATTCCCATCGAGTTGTTGGGTATTCACTCGCGCATGCTGAACTTCAACCGAACGGTCAGTGAAGTGGTGGAGGATCGAGACACCATCACGCCGTTGCGCGAGCACATGGCGTTGAACGGGTTGGGAGAAGATGCAGCTTCCTACCAGGGCTCGGCAAAAGATCTGCATCTGGAATATGTTCGGCGGCACCGTGAGCTTGAGGACGAAACCCACCTTCCAACCAAGCAGATGAACGACGAGCAGCTGGTGCACCAGTATCATTACACGTTCTTTCCGAACAGCACGTTCACGCAGACTCCCGAGGGAGGCGCTGTGTTCCGGTATCGTCCGCATGCCACCGATCCCAACAAGTGCTACTACGACTTTATTATCATGGCGCACATGCCGCCGGGCACTCCGAAGCTCGAACGGCCGCCGCATCGGATCCACAAGCACGATGAGCAGGCCGATTATGCGGTGGCCTTTTCGGGAACATTTGATCCGATACTCGCCAACGTCCTCGCCCAGGACGGATCCAACATGGTCACCATGCAGAACGGTGTGAAATCCGATTCATTCAAGGGTATGAAGCTGTGCGAGCAGGAGTTGAGGTTGCGGCACTTTCACCAGACCATCGATCGGTTCATCTCCGGAGAGATCAGCACCCGAAACCTGCCGGCAGCGGATGCTTATCTGGAGAAATAGGAACGCTGGTTGGGGGTGAGCCAACCAAAGCCGGGGTCAGTTGAGTCCGGGTTCGGGGCCGTGCCGCAATGGCGGGGTCTGGCCTGCGGCGCCCTCAAAACGCGGTAGCTTGTCAGCTATGTCGAACCAGGAAATGCGTTCCGAATAGAAAGCGTGTGCGGTCGGCACCAGTGCATTTGGATCATCAAATGTGCTGAGATGAATCTCGAAGATGGGCCCCAGGTCGCCGCCAGCGTCTCCCTCCCAGGTCAGCGGCGTGCCGCACTCGCCGCAAAATGCCCGATGCACACTTCCCGATGAGTTGTAGCGCTTGCGATCAATGCCGGTGAACGTGACCTGATCTGCTTTGAACAGCGCCAACGTTGCCACCACCGCGCCGTTGTGTTTTCGACAGCTCAGGCAGTGGCAATGGGTGATCATCACGGGCGTGCCCACGGTCAGATAACGAACCGAACCGCACATGCAGCCGCCCGCCATTGTCGTTGTGTCAGCCATTCAATCTACCCTGTAAACGGTGCCAGTTTCTCGCCAAGTTCGGCCAGGCGGTCAAGGCCGCCAGGGCCGGCAAAAAAGAACGCTGGGATCATGATCCGGCCAACGCCGAGCGCCGCCATTTGCTCAACGCCGGCGGCCGGGTCGGCCATCTGGATGCCGAACATGGCATTGATCTCAATGCTGTTCGGGTCCCGACCGGCGGTGTCGGCTGCTTTGTGCAACCGCCCAATCAACTCGCCCAGGCGTTCGGCATCACCTTCGCCGGGAAAGTAGCCATCGGCGATGCGAACGGCGCGCTGGATCGCTGCCTCGGTATCTCCGCCCACGAGCACGGGAATCGAGCCGTTGACCGGGCGTGGGCTGCACGTGACGGGTTCGAAGTCGACGAACTCGCCATGAAATTCGGCGTGCGGGCCCTCCCACAACGCCCGCATTGCGGCGATGTACTCATCATTGCGCGCTCCCCGACGCGCCCAGGAGACGCCCAGGGCATCGAATTCTTCTTTCATCCACCCTACGCCAAGCCCCAGCTCTACCCGGCCGCCGGACAGCTGATCGAGCGTAGCCAGTTCTTTGGCGAGAATCAGTGGGTTGCGCTGAGGCACGATCAGGATGCAGGTCCCCAGCCGAAGCGTGGGAGCCGCGGCGGCAGCAAATGCGAGCCAGATGAGCGGATCGGGAACCGGTGTGTCCGGTTCGGCGGGAATTTTGCCGTCAGCCGAGTAGGGATATTTGGACGCAATCGAGTCCGGAATGATCACGTGCTCGCCACCCCAAACCGATTCGAAACCCGCGCTCTCCGCGCAGCGGCAAATTTCCAGAGCCGAGCCGCCGTCGATACCGATGCTGCTGGCGAAGGCAAGTCCGAGTTTCATGAGATCTCCATGTTCTGCTGAAAGCAGGACATCGTACATGCGCGGGCGTGTCTTCGCTCGTCGAGCTTATGAAGGTTGCAACGTGCCAGGAGGGGTGACGTGTTTCCGAGACTGGAATACAGTCCGTTTTACACCGCAGGAGATATCACTTGAAGTTAACGCCACTGATGATCATGTACGCCGATCTGAAGGAAGCGGTAAGAATCGGCCGCGGTCCGCACGGCAACCGCATGATCGCCGACGTTATCGGGGGCCACTTCGAAGGTGAGAAATTGAAAGGTAAGGTCCTGGCGAGCGGGGCTGACTGGGTGACCATCGATTCGGATGGTGTGGGGCACCTCGATGTGCGATTAACCCTTCACACCGATGATGGTGCCTTTATATAGGTTCGATACTATGGCGTGCTGAAGTTCAACGAAAAGGTCAATGTCAGTCTCGCCGGCGGAAAGCCGGTGGAATATGGAGATGCGCACTTTGTTACGCAACCCAGATTCGAAACCGGCGATGAACGTTATCAATGGCTGAACAGCACGGTGGCCGTGGCCGAGGGGCGAGCGTTGCACAACTCGGTGGAGTACCGAATGTTTGCCGCTAGCAGCGATTAGCCGCTACTTGGTCCCTGCCAGCTGACTGACGATTGCGGCCAGAATGCGGGCGTCTGATTCGTTGGTCAGTGGAATGCTCACCTCGACGCGGTCGATGCAGTCGCCGTAACGTTGCTCGATTGTCTCGGCGAGATCATCGTAGAGGCAGATCACCACGAAGCGATTCAACATCTCATCATCGACCCTGGTGGCCATCTTGTCCCATCGCTGTTGTCTAGCCAGCTGCGCCATTTCTGCGCACAGATCCTCCAGTCCGTAGATGGCAAACGCGCGAGCGTAAGCGGGCGTGGAACAATAGAAGGCCAGACGTTGTCGGGCGGTCTCGGTGCGCTCGGCCAGAATATCGGGATCTGGCGCAGTGGCAATCAGCGGTTTCAGACATACCTCGAATCCTGCACTTCGATGCGGCGCCATGGCCGGGAGCAATACGTCCTTGATATAGGTGGGCGTGCAAACCGGATGCAGACGAGCACCGTTTCCGACTTCGGCTGCAACCCGACACATATATGGATTGACCGCTGCGACATGTATCGGGATGTCCGGATTGGCGATGGGAGCCGGCGTAAACAGCGGTACGCTGAGGCTAAGGTTGTAGTGGGCACTATCGAACTCGAGTTTGGTATCGGTTTGCCAGCTCCGCCATATCGCTCTCACGGCGCCAACATAGTCGCGCATCCACGGTCCCGGTGGGTGCCAGGTCATTCCGTAGCGGCGTTGAATGTGTCCGCGCACCTGGGAGCCGATTCCCAGTTCAAATCGTCCCCCGCTGAGTTTTTGCAGGGTCCACGCAGCCTGAGCGATGACGAACGGGCTGCGGGCGAATGCGATTGCCACCGAGGTGCCAATTCGCACATCTGTGGTTGCGGCGGCGGCCAGGGCCAGCACCTGGAAGGGATCGTCCCGGGTTTCTTCCATCAGTAACGCGTGATAGCCGAGCGATTCCACGGCGCGCGCGTCGCGGCCCACCTCGGCCAGGTTCAACGCTGAAGTGGGCGCGTGTAACCCGGGATCAAGTTTGCCCGGCGGAAGCAGGGTTTCGGCTTTCACGATACGTATTCCTTGGAATTCTCGGACCGAATGGCGGCACCAGCCGCTAGCGTATAAGATTCCTGTTCAAATCACTTTCGTTTTCAGAAGAGCTACGGGGAAGGCACATGAAGCTAGGCATACTTGGCGGCAATATCGGTCGCACCACGGGTATCAACATCGAGGCGATCCGGCATGCCGAATCGCTGGGTTTCGATTCGGTCTGGACCGCGGAAGCATGGGGGTCTGACGCGATCACCCCGGCGACCTGGATCCTGGCCCAGACGGAAAAGATCAACGTTGGCACCGCGATCATGCAGATGCCGGCCCGCACGCCGGCCATGGCCGCGATGACGGCGATGAGCCTGGCAGAGTTGTCGGGCGGCCGTTTCATCGTTGGCCTGGGTGCTTCCGGCCCGCAGGTTGTTGAAGGCTGGCACGGTGTCCCGTTCGGCAAGCCCATGGCTCGGATGCGCGAGTATGTTGCGATCATGCGGCAGATATTCGCGCGCGAGGGTCGACTCGAATTTCAAGGTGAGCAGTACCAGATTCCCTATATGGGAGAAGGCTCAACGGGTCTCGGCAAGCCGCTCAAAAGCATGCTGCACAACAAAGAGGAGATCCGGATATTCGCGGCCAGCATTACCCCGAAAGGGGTAGAAACCGCGGCCGAGGTCACCGACGGCTTTTTCCCGATCTGGATGGATCCGGAGAAAACTTCGGTGTTTGAAGAACCCATCAGAAAGGGTTTTGCTGCGGCCGGCGACAAGGACATGTCGCAGTTCGAGGTATCGCCATTCGTCACGGTGGTGATTGGCGACGACGTGGACAAGTGCATGGAGCCGTTGCGCGGAAACATGGCGTTGTATATCGGCGGCATGGGCGCACGCGACAAGAACTTCTACAACAACTACGCCAAAGCTTTGGGATTCGCAGACGCCGCAGTGGAGATTCAGGATCACTTCCTTGCCGGCCGGCGCGAAGAGGCAATGAAGGCGGTTCCCGACGAGCTCATCGACGCGTGCCACCTGGTTGGTCCTGCTGATCGCATACGCGAACGGCTGCAACGTTGGAAGACGGCTGGCGCGAACGGCCAGGTGAGCAACATGCTGCTTGGTACGAGCCAACCCGAGGCGTTGGAGCTGGTTGCCTCCGAAATCCTGTAAGCATCGGTTGATGAGGACTCTCGACGCTGTCCAGCTGGGCAGCAACAGCGGACTGCGCGTTTCCGAGCTGGGTCTGGGGACGATGAATTTCGGCCTGCCGGGACGCGGTCACCAGGGTGACTGGACGTTGGGCGAGGACGATCCCAGGCCGATCTTCAAGGCCGCCCTGGATCGGGGCCTGTTTTTTTTCGATTGTGCTGACGTTTATGGCCTGGGCGCGTGCGAAGAGGTCGTCGGCAAGGGGCAGTTGACAGCCGCCCGCCGTGCGGGCGTACACTTAACGGTTAAACGGGGGGAACAACACATGCGCTTACGCCATGCCTACAGCGGGTATATTTACGAAACCACCGACGATGGTCAGGTGAAGGTGGATGACCCGAAAACCGGAAAGTCGGGGATATTTACGCGCGATGCGAAATGGGTTTCTGGCGATCTGACCTACGCCGATCACCACATGGTTGGCCACATCGGTGGCAAGACCGGTGAGGGCGCTACTTCGATGGGCGGCTTCATGCGCCGACGGAGGTGATGATCCAGGTTGAGCCTTCGGGCGCGGCATTTGATATTCAGGCCAACGAAACCATTATCCAGGCAGCCTGGAGAAATGGGTACACGTGGCCGACGATTTGCAACGGCAGGGGTACCTGCAAGACGTGCGTATTTTTGACCCTCGACGGTGAGCCAAATCTATCGGCTATCGAGGCGTGGGAACAGGAGGGGCTGCAGTCCATCGCGGACTCGCTCCCGGACGCGGGGCGGGGTTGGCGGCTGGCCTGCCAGGCACAGGTTCACGGTGATGTTCGGTTAAGAAAAATTGGAGTGAGGAAGCAAGATGGCAACGACTAAACAGGAGATGGATCGAAAGCTCGCGCCCGGCGAAGCACGGTCCCGCGGGACTCAAATACAGCAGCTGCTCGATGAAGAGACCGTCGAGGTCCCCTGGCAGCTGCGACACGCTGAGTACACCTACCTTGGCTCCGAGACATTGTCCCGGGATCACTACATCTCCAAGGAGTGGGCGAAGCGCGAGGTCGACAAGCTGTGGGGCAAAGTCTGGCAGCTGGCGTGTTTCGAACAGGACATACCCGAAGTCGGCGACCACATCGTCTACGACATTGTCGACTGGTCGTTCATCATCGTGCGTACAGCCCCTGACCAGATCAAGGCGTTCTACAACTCATGTCTGCACCGCGGCCGGCAGCTGTGCGAAAACCAATCCGAATCCGCGAATTCGCCGGAGTTCCGGTGTCCGTTTCACGGCCTGACCTGGAATATCGACGGTAGCTTGAAACAGATCCCGCCGTCCATCGAGTTCGACTTCCCGCACGTTGACAAGGACAAGTTCGGCTTACCCGAAGTCCGTTGCGAAATCTGGGACAGTCTCGTGTTCATCAACATCGACGACGATGCCGAGCCGCTGCTCGACTTTCTCGGTGACATCACCAAGCACTTTGAGCGTTGGCCGTTCACGCCCCGCTGGAAGGCGACCCATAGCGCGAAGATCATCGACTGCAACTGGAAGCTGGCCCAGGAAGCATTCATGGACGCCTTCCATGTGCTGGCCACGCACCCGCAGATGAGCATCGGGCTCATGGGTGGGGACGGATCGAACACCGAGTACAACATCTACGACGATGGCGATGCGAACTGGGCAAGAATGACCATGGCGCCGGCCATGCCCAATCCGAATCTTCCCTACGAACTCACGGAGCGTGAACTGATCGAGGAGATGTTCTTTCGTGGCGAGTCTGTGAGCGAGATGGGCGTTCAGAAGATGGAAGGCAGCGTCGATGACCTTCCCGAAGGTATCACCACCCGCAAGCTGCTGGCAGACTCAGCCCGCAAGGCGGGAAACCATGGCTATGTGGGGACTCCTCCTACCGATACGGAGCTGACTTCGGCCATTCAGTACCACATCTTTCCGAACATCTCGCCTTGGCCGGGGCCGATCTTCTACCGGTCTCGACCCTACGGGTATGACCCCGACAAGTGCATATTTGAAATCATTATGATGGCGAGCCTGCCGGAAGGTGCGGAGCGGCCGCCGGCGGCGAAGATCAACTGGCTGGGTCCTGATGAGCAGTTCGGCAGCATCTTCAACCAGGATGTAGAAAACGTCGCGCGTGTACAGCGCGGGTTGAAGGCTGCGAAGCCTCCTGGTGGACTGACGCTTGGTAACTATCAGGACATCAAAGTGCGTTGGCATCATCGCCTGTTGGAGAAGTGGCTGAATGCCTGAGGCCCCAGCGCGCAAGGCCGACATACCCGGGTCCGACGCCGATCTTTCGAACGCGCTGAGGGATGCCAACCTTCCGACCCTGTTGATGGTGATGGTGCACCTGACAGGAGATAAAGCGTGGATGTCCGATCGGTATGCGCCTGGGCCCATTGTGGCGCCGGAAGGCAGCATGTTTCCGGACGATTCCGGCGGGTACGATGCCGAGATTGCGGCGGAGATTCGCTCCGCGGCGTTCGATCTTTTGTCACGGCTGCGAGATGAGCGCGCGGAGCTCCCGCCACCGCCGTCGCTGGAAACGATGGTCGGGATGATGTCGTATTCCGTTGCCGAACCTGTTACGCCCGAATTTGTATCGATGCTGATGGAGGAAACCGGCTTCATCGATCGGGATGATCAATGGCGCGAGCCATTGGCCGAAGCACTGTCGGGCGGTAGTGTTGAAGGATTTAAGGTAATCATCGTGGGTGCCGGCATGTCCGGTATTTGTGCCGCGGCGAAGCTCAAGGACGCTGGAATTCCGTTCACGATCCTCGAAAAAAACGACGCCGTCGGTGGTACCTGGTACGAAAATACCTATCCCGACTGCGGCGTGGATACGCCAAACCACTATTACTCCTACTCCTTTGAACGCAACCCGGATTGGTCGGGGTATTTCTCCAAGCGTGACGAGTTGTATGCCTATTTCGAACGCTGCGCGGACGATTTCGGGATTCGAGAAGCGTTACGACTGCAGACTAAAGTCGTTCGCATGCGCTATCTCGATTCGGAATCCTGCTGGAGCGTGGACATTCGCACGAGTGACGGCGCGCAGGAAACGCTGCAGGCCAACGTCGTTATCAGCGCGGTCGGTCAACTGAACCGGCCGAGCATGCCAGACATAGAAGGCCTCGAGTCTTTCGCCGGTCCGCTGTTTCATCCGGCCTGCTGGCGACACGATGTTGATCTCGCTGGAAAGCGGGTGGCGGTAATCGGTACCGGCTGCAGCGCGGTTCAACTGCTTCGCAAAACCGCCGAAAACGCAGCCAAGGTGAGCGTTTTTCAACGCTCCCCGCATTGGGTTTCACCCAACCGTGATTACTACCGGCCGGTCGAGAAAGGCCTGATCTGGTCGCTTAATCACATTCCGTATTATGCTGAATGGCATCGGGCCCGCATGATCTTTGCCTATGGCGATCGCAACTGGGCGGCGGTGAATGCCGATCCCGACTGGCCGCATCCCGAGCGAGCCATGAACGAGGTTAACGACGGGGTACGGGAAGCGCTCACCAGCTACATCAGCGATCAACTGGGTGAGCGTCAGGATCTGCTATCAAAATGCGTGCCGGACTTTCCGGTTTTCGGCAAGCGTCTGATCGTGGACAACACCTGGTATCCGACCATTGCCAGGGACAACGTCGACCTGATCACCGACCCCATTGCCCGGATCACGCCACACGGGGTTGAGACGGTGGACGGGGTCATTCATGAAGTTGATGTGGTCATCGCAGCCACCGGGTTTAAGACCAATCTGTTCCTGTGGCCCATGGAAGTGATTGGTCGCACAGGCGCCAGCCTGGAGACGCGTTGGGGAGATTACCCGCGTGCATTCAACGGTATCGTGGTCCCCGACTATCCGAATCTGTTTACCCTCTACGGACCGAACACCAACATCGTTCACGGTGGCAGCATCATTTATCAGACCGAGTGCCAGGTGCACTACGTGATGAAATGTGTGGTCAAGATGATCCAGCAGCGGCTGGGTTCCATGGAGATTCGCGAGGCGGTAAACGACGAATATAACGAGCGGGTGCAGTCGATCAGTAAAACTCTGGCCTGGGGTCACCCGGGTGTACGCAGCTGGTATAAAAACAGTCAAGGCCACGTGGTCAACAACTCTCCCTTCAGCCTGCAGAAATTCTGGGAAGTTACCCACGACGTGGTTGAAGATCACTATCTGCTGGACTGATCGTTTGTCACTTCGTCCCGGAGGCATGTAATGAGTGACGTGCAATTTGGTATTGGCCTTCGGCGCCTCGATGACATAGCGGCGAACGCGCGCGAAGCCGAGTCTCTGGGTTTCGATTTCCTCACAACCGGCGAGCACGTTTTTTTCTACGGGCCGACCGGCAACGGCCTGATCTCGTTGGCCGCTGCGGCCGGCGCCACCAGCCACATCAAGTTGATGAGCAGCATCACTCTGGTGCCGTTGTATCCACCGGCATTGCTTGCCAAGCAGGTATCCGCGTTGGATGTCGTGTCGCGTGGCCGCTTCAACCTGGGCGTCGGGGTGGGCGGCGAGTTCGCCAAAGAGTTCGAAGCCTGCGGCGTTCCGGTCGAGGAGCGAGGGGCGCGAACCGACGAAGCCTTACAGCTCATGCAGCAGTTGTGGACCGAAGACGATGTCAGCTTCGACGGGCGTTTTACCCGATTGTCCGGGGTGACCCTCAACCCTAAACCTGCGCAGAAACCGTATCCTCCAATCTGGGTATCGGGCCGTAGCGAGGCCGCTATGCGACGCTGCGCTCGCTTCGGTGATGGCTGGTTGCCGTACATGTACACGCCGGAAAAGCTGGCGCGAAGCCAGACGACTATCGCCGGGTTTAGCGAGCACTTCGAACGTGAAAAACCGGTCCAGCCCGGACTGTTTATCTTCGTTGCTGTCCATGAGGATCGCGAGCAGGGCATCGCGATGGCCTCGGACAGATTGTCGGTACAGTACAACCAGGATTTTTCGAAGCTGGTGGGCAAGTACGCGCTGGCCGGTAACCCCGATGACTGCATCGCGCGGCTGCGCGAATACGTCGATGCGGGAGCGGACACTATCATCCTTAGTTCGGCGTGCCCGAACGGGTACGCGGCAGAAAACGAGCGGTTGCTCGCAACAGAAGTACTGACGCAGTTTCGCGGGACGGTTTCGCGTTAGCATCGCTAGCAACAGGAGGGACCATGCTAGGTCTATTTGATTTGACCGGGAAGGTGGCCGTGCTGACCGGCGCATCAAAAGGGATCGGGCGCGCCATGGCAGAAGGTCTTGCCGAGCACGGAGCAAGCGTGGTGATTTCGAGCCGCAAGCTTGACCAATGCGTCGCCGCAGCTCAGGAGATCAACGACCTGTGTGGTGAGGAACGAGCCGTGGGCATTGCCTGTAATGCGGGTTACAAAGATCAGCTGCAGGCGCTCGTCGACGCCAGTCACGAAGCGTTCGGTACCATAGACGTGCTGGTCTGCAATGCCGGGGTGAATCCGTTTTACGGCTCCATGTCAAAGATTCCTGATGAGGCATTCGACAAAATCATGTCCACCAACGTAAAGGCTGTGCATTGGCTGTGCCAGCTGGTGATACCCGACATGGTGGACAAAGGTGCAGGCTCGATCATGGTCACCTCGAGCACGGGCGCCTTTATTCCAACCGAGGTGCTCGGCACGTACAACATCTCCAAGCTCGCCGATATCGCCCTGGTGCGAAACCTTGCGTTGGAGCTTGGCCCAAAAGGTGTGCGGGTGAATGCGATCTGCCCGGGCCTGATCAGGACCGAGTTTGCCCGGGCCCTGTGGGATAACCCCGAAGCTGAAAAACGCGCCAACGAACAGATTCCGTTGCGACGGCTTGGCGAGGCGGACGACTTCAAAGGCGCCGCGGTGTTTCTGGCATCGGCGGCCAGTGCCTACATGACCGGACAGGCGATCACCGTATGCGGTGGCTCGCACATGTGGGGCTAGTGCTGTGGACGTTGAGCCGTTTCGGATCGACATTGCTGATGCGACCATTGAGGATCTTCAGCGTCGGTTAAAGAGTACCAACTGGCCAGAGGATTTCGCCAACCCGGACTGGAGCTACGGCACCAACGCGAATTACTTGCGCGAACTGGTCGACTATTGGATCGAAGGCTACGACTGGCGCGAGCAGGAGCGCCAGATCAACGCGTTTGATCACTTCCGGGTCAACATTGATGAGATTCCCATCCACTTCATTCGTGAGCCGGGGCAGGGTCCCGATCCGATGCCGCTCATTCTCAGCCACGGCTGGCCATGGACATTCTGGGATCTGCACAAAATCATTCGTCCGCTGGCGGACCCGGCCTCGTTCGGAGCTGATCCCGCTGATGCGTTTGAGGTAATCGTTCCGTCGTTGCCAGGCTTTGGGTTCTCTACCCCATTGCGGCAACCCGGAATCAACTTCTGGCGTACTGCAGATCTGTGGCATTCGCTGATGACCGACGCCCTGGGTATCCACCGTTTCGGCGCCCAGGGTGGTGACTGGGGTGCGCTGGTCACCGCCCAGCTCGGCCATAAGTATGCGGATCAGCTGATCGGCATCCATCTCACCAACCTGATACCGCTGACGCTTTTCAACCATCAGCGGCCTTGGGATATCACCGCCGGCGCGATGGTCTCAACCGAACTGTCGAGCGACGAACAGGAATCCCAACTCGCACAGCAACGACGCATCGCCAGCCATGTGGCGGTACAGGTGCTGGACCCGCAAACGCTGGCCTACGGGTTGCACGATTCACCGGTTGGATTGCTGGCATGGCTCGTCGAGCGGCGCTTTACCTGGGGTGATTGCAATGGCGATGTCGAATCCCGGTTCTCGAAGGATCATCTGCTCAATACGGCCATGCTGTACTGGCTCACCAACAGCTTCGTTACCTCAGCACGCTACTATGCCGAGGCCGCGCGCAACCCGTGGCAGCCCTCTCACGATCGCAGCCCTCGGGTGGAAGTTCCGGCAGGGGTGACCTATCTCGGCGGCGATGTGGGCCGCGGAGCGATCCCTGCCGTTAGAGAGGATTTCGACATACGCTACGAAAACTCTCACCCCGGCGGCGGACATTTTGCGCCGGCCGAAGAGCCAGAGGTGGTGATCAACGATATCCGCGCGACGTTTCGGCCGCTCCGCTGACTGGGATAAGAGAGCCGTCTGGCTAAAAGGGGTTGCGTACCACGAGGTCCGGGGTGATTGCGTGATCGGTCTGCAGATCTTGGCTCAGTACCTCGCTGCAGCCGGCCAGAGTTGCAGCGGCCAGAATCATCGCGTCGTACACCGAGTAGCCGTATTGACCGACGTAGCCAAGTCCCAGCTCGTGGGTTTCGATGGTAATTGGCTCTACGCGACAGAAATGGCGAATCACGCCCAGCGCTTCGTGTATCTCGGCGTACGACATCTTCGACTTTCGCGAAGCTACCGAGGCGAATTCGCTGAGTACCTGCACGCTGATGACGCCCCCTTGGGTAAGCAGGCGTTCGGCGATGGCCGATTTCGTGACATCTGCGGATATCAGATAGAGAAGAACATTAGAGTCAAAGAAACTCTCAGTCCTGCTCATTGGCTTGGAGCCGATCGAATTGAAAATCCTCTGGTAGACGGCCCCGATACTTGCGCAGTCGGTCCAACAGAGCTTTGGTATCTGGAGTTCGGCTGATTTCAAAAGTACGTGCTTCGGCGACCCTCACCTGGATGTCGTCACCCTCTTTCAACCCGAGTGCCGCCACCACCGTTGCTGGAATCCGTATGGCAAGGCTGTTGCCCCATTTCGCGATCTGCATGGACATGACGTGTGATATACCTGTGGAAAAATGTATATCTTAACGAGTCCTCTCGCAACCATTACCGGACGATGTCCGCGTGGCGTGTGAGCAGATCCTGCAGCGACACGGTTCAGTCGTTGTCGTCTTGGTCGCTCAATGTTTCCCAGCGTTCGTAGGCTTCAACGATGGCGTGATCCACCGCGTTCAACGCTTCGAGCGCGCTTTGAATCTCGGTCTGGTCCTGTTGATAGAACCGCGGTTCGTTCACACGAGCTCGCAACATCGTCTGATTTGTTTCCAGCGTCTCGATCCTGTCGGGTAGTGCGGCCAGCTCGCGCTTTTCCTGATAGCCAAGGTTTTTGCCGGCCTGGCGACGATTGCCGGACGACTCGTCTGCGCGCTTGCGAGGTTTGCGGTCGGGCGCCCGGGCGTTCGCTGGTTGCGCGTTGCGCACCTGGCGCTGCCAGTCGCTGTAGCCGCCGACATATTCCCGCACGCCGCCATCGGACTCGAATGCGATGGTACTGGTGACCACCGCGTCCAGGAACACGCGGTCGTGGCTGACCAGCAGCAGTGTGCCGGAAAACTCACCAAGCAGTTCCTCGAGAAGCTCCAGAGTTTCGACGTCAAGGTCGTTGGTCGGCTCGTCGAGCACCAGCATGTTCGCCGGCTGGGCAAACAGCTTGGCCATGAGTAAGCGGTTCTGCTCCCCCCCTGACAGGCTGGCCACCGGCATGTTGAGCTGGCTGGACGGAAACAGAAAGTCACTCAGATAGCTGACCACGTGTACGCTGCGATCGCCAATGACGATCGTGTCTGAACCTTCGGCTACGCTTTCGCGCACGGTTAGCCGCGCATCGAGCCGAGAGCGCTGCTGGTCGAAATATGCGGTCTGCAATCGGGTGCCGAGGGTTACTGTGCCAGATTGCGGTGTGAGCTCCCCGAGTATCAGCCGCAGCAACGTGCTCTTGCCGGATCCGTTGGCGCCGATCACTCCGACGCGATCGCCCCGCATGATTCGCGTTGAGAAATTTTCGATCAGCGGTGAGTCGTAACCGAAACCTACCTCGTCAAGCTCGGCGACCAGATTTCCGGATGACTGGCCCTCGTCGATGCGCAGCCGCGCGCTTCCGGGTTTCTCCAGCCGCGCGGCGCGGCGCACGCGCAGCTCCTTCAGGCGTCGCACGCGGCCCTCGTTTCTCGTTCGGCGAGCCTTGATTCCCTGGCGAATCCAGGTTTCCTCGCGAGCAAGTTGCTGATCGAATTTCCGATCGGTTTGTGCTTCTTCGTCGTCTGCTGCGCGTTTGCGTTCGAGATACGTCGCGTATTCACCGGGATGGCTCACCAGGCTGCCGCGATCCACTTCAACGATACGGGTTGCCACGGCGTTGATCAGGGCGCGATCGTGGGTCACGAAGACGACCGTTGCCGAGGTCGTGATCAGCAGGTTTTGAAGCGCGTCGATAGCGGGTATATCCAGGTGGTTGGTGGGTTCGTCCAGCAGCAGCAGGCCTGGTTCGGCTACCAGCGCGCGGGCCAGCAGGGTACGTCGACGTACCCCGCCGGAACATTCGCGCATGGTTGTGTCTGCCGGCAATGCCATGCGATCCAGTGTCCGGTTTACCCGCTGATCGATGTTCCAACCCCCGAGCGCGTTGATACCGGCCTCGAGATCGGTGAGCTCGGCCAACTGCCTGCTGGATGGCTGCTGGGTGATTGTGTGATACCGATCGAGCAAATCGCCGAGTTCGCCGAGGCCATCGACAACCACCTGATAGATTGTTTTTTCCTCGATCTGCTGCCCGATTGGCAGTGTCTGCGCCAGGGTTGCGATGGTCAGGTTGTCGCTTGTCCACAGGGTACCGTCATCCAGCCGCGCCGAGCCGCTCAACACCTTCAGCAGTGTCGACTTGCCCGCGCCATTGCGACCGATAAGAGCGACCTTTTCGCCCGAGTGCAGGTTCAGCGAAGCGCCGTCGAGCAGATTACGTTCGCCGTAAGCAATCTCGGCGTTGCTGAGCCTGAGTATGTTCATGGCAGCGGGATTTCGGATTCGGTGGCTTCGACCCCATTCAGCACGTCCAGAAAAGCCTGACCGTACTTGTCGAGTTTGGCCTGGCCTACGCCGGCGACGTCGAGCATTTCCGAAAGCCCGGCGGGGCGCCGCTGAATCATGTCGATCAGGGCCGCGTCGTGAAACACCACATAGGGGGGCACCCCGTTAGCGTCGGCGATCTGCCGACGCAGATCCCGCAGGGTTTGCATGAGGATCTCATCTTCAGCGCTCAGTATTGCGCTGGTGGTGGTTCGGTTTTTTCGATTGGATCTTGATGATTTCGGTTTGGCCGGGTCCTGGCGCAGCAACAGGGTTGTCTCCCCGCGCAGCAGCGCGCGGCTCGAATCGGTCAATCGCAGCGCGCCAAAACGATCGTGGTCGACGCCGAGATAGCCACGCACCACCAGCTGCCGGAAGATAGAGCGCCATTGTGCATCGGAATATTCCTCACCGATTCCAAACGTGCTGAGCTCTTCGTGATGGAAACGCAGGACCTTGTCGCGATCCAGGCCCCGCAGCACATCGATCAGATGCCCGACACCGAACCGCTGATCGGTTCGGTACACGCACGACAACGCTTTCTGGGCCGCCTCAGTGCCGTCCCATGTCACTGGAGGTTGCAGACAGATGTCGCAGTTCCCACAGTCCGTCTCGACGGTTTCGCCGAAATATGCCAGGAGATGTCGCCGCCGGCAGGTAGTGACCTCGCACCAGCCGAGCAGCGCGTTGAGCTTGCTGCGCTCAATACGCTTGTGGGCATCGTCCGCTCCAGATTCCTCAACCATACGCGACAGGCGCACCACGTCCTGCAAGCCGTACACCATCCAGGCGTCTGCGGGTTGGCCGTCTCTACCCGCGCGGCCGGTTTCCTGGTAGTAGGCTTCAACGCTCTTGGGCAGATCCATATGG
The DNA here is from genome assembly GCA_046582225.1 of Pseudomonadales bacterium. GTDB lineage: Bacteria > Pseudomonadota > Gammaproteobacteria > Pseudomonadales > Azotimanducaceae > JAYGEV01. The sequence goes on along the minus strand of JAYGEV010000399.1, from coordinate 6,548 downwards.
GCGACGAAGCGGACGTCGGGTTTGTCGATGCCCATGCCGAACGCGATTGTCGCCACCATTACCACCGCATCGTCACGCAGAAAACGTTCCTGGTGGATTGTGCGCACCTGGGTACTGAGGCCGGCATGGTAGGCCAGCGCGTCGAATCCGCGGTCGACCAGCCAGTCGGCGGTTGCTTCCACGCTCTTTCGCGACAGGCAGTAAACGATGCCGGCGCTGCCCCGATGGTCGGTGAGAAACTTCAGCAGTTGCGCACGCGCATCGGTTTTTGGGTTCACCGAGTAGCAGATGTTGGGACGATCGAAGGCGTCGATGAAGCAGGTTGGCTGATTGAGTTCGAGCCGCGCGGCAATATCGGTTCGAGTATGCGCATCCGCAGTGGCGGTGAGCGCTATTCGCGGCGTGTCCGGAAAAACAGCCTGCAGTCGATTGAGTTCGAGATAGTCCTGGCGAAAGTCGTGACCCCACGATGATACGCAGTGGGCCTCATCTATGGCGATCAGTGAGACGACGCAGCTTGCGAGAGTGTCCAGGGTGTCAGCCTTCAACAACCGCTCCGGAGCAATGTACAGCAGATCCAGGTCGCCGCTCTGGGCCCGTGCAATCACCTCGGACTGCTCGTAGGGCGGCAGTGATGAGTTCAGATACGCCGCGCGCACTCCGAGCTGTTCCAATGCGCGCACCTGATCGCGCATCAGTGCGATCAACGGTGACACCACGATGCACAGTCCAGGCAGCACGAGAGCGGGGATCTGGTAGCACAGCGACTTGCCGCCGCCGGTGGGCATGAGTACCAGAGCGTCTCCGCCGGCGCAGACATGATCGATGATCGCCGCCTGCTGGGCGCGAAACTCCGGGTAGCCGAACACCTCGCGCAGCGCGGCGTGGGCCTTCTTCGAGATGGTCATTGGGCCGGGTTGCGGGGGTCCCACAGGCGTCGGTCGGTGTCTTTTTCGTAGCCTTTGCCGGTGGGGTAGGAGATCAGCTCCATCTGCAGATCCCATGGCGTAAGAAAGTAACAGGACCGCAGCCCGGCCTCGGGACCTTCGGCAATAGCCGGGCCGGCACCGGCCATCAGCCGTACGTCGTGTGCTCGCAGATGCGCCACCGCGGCGTCCATGTCGTCGACGTACAACGTGATGTGATGACCGCCCCAGTCGCTGTTCTTCGGCATCTCCCGACGCTGGTCGGGAGCCTCGTATTCAAACAGCTCGACGTTCGGGCCGTGACCACAACGATAGTGTCGGACCCGGCGAATCACTGCGCGCGGATGCACGTTCAGCATATCGCGCATCCAGTCATCGTCCTGGGAACCGAACGGACCCATTTCGTAGAACGACTCAAATCCAAGCACGTTTTCGAGGAATTCCGCGGCGGCCTCGAAATCCGGCGCGGTGATGCCGAAGTGGTCAATGCCTCTGAGGCCCGGCAGGCCTTTGCTCGTCTCGCTCATTGCACTTCAAACCCTTCATAGCCGTTTGCCGCTGCGCGTTCGCAGCGCTCACGGTAGCGTGGATAACCCCCAACGTAGGGCATGAAGATGCGTGGCTTGTCCGCAATATTGGCGCCGAGATACCACGAGTTGCAGCTTGGGGCCGTGTACATGGTTCCCTCAGCCACTTCGTTGACATGCGCAATCCACTCGACCTCGGATTCGGCCAGGGGCTCGATCGACTTCAGGTCGTTGCCGCGCATATGTTCGATACACTCACCGATCCAGTTAACGTGCTGTTCGATGGCCACCAGCATGTTGCACAGCACCGACGGGCTGCCCGGCCCGGTCACGGTAAACAGGTTCGGAAAACCGCGCATCTGCAGGCCAAGGTAGGCGACCGGACCGTAGCGCCACTTGTCGGCCAGCAGCTGGCCCTCGCGGCCGCGGACGTTGGCTTTGAGCAGGGCACCGGTCATCGCGTCGAATCCGGTGGCGTAGATGAGCACGTCCAGGTCGTAGTGCGCATCGCTTGTACGTAACCCCTGATCGGTAATGGTGTCCAGAGGCGTCTCCTGCAGGTCGATCAGGGTCACATCGTCGCGGTTGAACGTTGCGTAGTAGTCGCGGTCCAGCACCTGGCGTTTGCAGCCAAGCCCGTAGTCTTTGGGTAGCAGTCGCGTGGCCACGGCCGGGTCGTCGACCATCGCGAGAACTGCCTCGCGGTAGAGTTCGTTGGCGACTTCGTTGGCCTCCGGATCGGTATATACATCGCGAAACGCCAGCAGCGATTGAAGCCCGCGATCGGCGACCAGGCCTCGACGTTGCTCAGCACTCAAGCCAAGAATTTGATTTGGCGGAGCGCGATCAACGCCTTCACGCTGCCAGGGTCGATCGTCCTGCAGCGGACGGAAGGTGGACACACCGCCCTGATTGCGTTGCTGCATCTGGCGAATCTCGCGGTATTCGTCTCTGCATTCCTGCTGCACGTCGTCGCGCATCTGCTTGCGGTTAGCTGGCACCGTATAAACGGGCGTGCGCTGAAACACGTACAGGTGACCGGCCTGTTTGGCGAGCTCGGGAATTGTCTGCACGCCCGATGATCCGGTTCCGATGATGCCGACCCGCTTGCCGCTGAGATCCACGTGCTCCTTGGGCCACAGGCCGGTGTGCAACACCTTGCCTGCGAAGCGCTCGGCGCCGGGTAACTCGGGTTTGTTTGGCACCGAGAGACACCCGGTGGCCATGACCACGAACGCTGCTTCGAACTGGTCGCCCTGTTCGCTGGTCAGCAGCCACAGATTTTCTTCGGGTTGATACTCGACGCTGACCACACGGGTGTTGAACTGCATATCCTTGCGCAGATCGAAGCGATCGGCGACGTGGTTGGCGTAGCGCAGGATATCGGTCTGTGCCGAAAACACTTCGGGCCAGTCCCACTCCTGCTCCAGCTCGGGTGAGAAACTGTAGGAGTATTCCAGGCTGGGTACGTCGCAACGGGCGCCTGGATAGCGGTTCCAGTACCAGGTGCCGCCGACATCGGAGCCGGCTTCCAGAAGCTTGACGGTGAGGCCTTGCCGGCGAAAACGGTACACGGCGTACATGCCGGCGAATCCGCCACCGACCACCAGGACATCGGGTCTATCTGCCATTGTCTGCAATCATCCTGCCGCTGCTGGGAGCGCGAGTTGCCTAGTCTAGCTCAGGCGCGCCGCAGGGCGTACTCTGTGTCGCTATGCAGATTCTACTCATGAAGCAGCTGATTCCCGAGACCGTTTACGCATACGGTGCGCCAGACTTCGACCAGCGCGCCGAGGGTATCAGCCCGCGGCGGCTGCCAGCCTGGACGCGGTTGCAGATTCCCGAGGCGATGAACGTGATCGTGCGAATCCCGTCTGGCGTGCGCCTACAGTTCAGCACCGATGCAGCCCGGCTTGGACTCAGCTTTCTTGCGACAAATATGGTGACTCCACCCGGCCGGCGCCGACCCATCACGTTCAACCTCGAGATCGATGGGGATCTGGCTGCCGCGCACTCCACGCTCGGCAACACCATCGTGCTCAATCCGAAGGTGCCGGGAGATTTCGAGCTGCTGCGCGGTGATGCGGACACGGTGTGGTTCGAAGATCTGCCGGCCGGGGAGAAGCGATGCGAGCTGTGGCTGCCACACAATGCGTTCATCGAGCTGCGCGCGCTGGTTGTGGACAATGAGGCTACGGTTACCACGGCCGGGCCGGAGACGCGGCCAAAATGGATTCACTACGGCAGCTCCATCAGCCACTGCATGGAGGCCGATGAGCCTGGCCTGACCTGGCCGGCCGTGGCCGCGCGGTACGCGGGTGCGGCGTTGCAGAGCCTTGGATTCGGCGGTCAGTGTCACCTGGATCAGTTCGTCGCCCGCACCATACGAGATGCGGAAGCGGACGTGATCAGCATCAAGACCGGCATCAACGTGATCAACATGGATTCAATGCGTGAACGCGCATTTACCCCCGCGCTGCACGGATTTCTGGATACGATTCGAGAAGGTAAACCGGATGTGCCGCTGATTGTGGTGTCGCCGATTTTCTGCCCCAGCGCCGAGGACCATCCGGGGCCGACGGTCCCGGATCGGCAAGGCAGGTTTATCACGATCAAAGGGCACGACGAGATACGTGATGGTTGTATGTCACTCGTGCGCGTGCGCGAAATCATCGCGGAGGTTGTCGAGAAAAGAAGGGACTCGGGTGACGCACATCTGCATTACCTGGATGGCCTGACCCTGTTTGGTGCCGCTGATGCTGGAGATCTGCCAGACGACCTGCACCCGAATCCGCCCGGGTACGTGCGCATGGGCGAGCGATTTGCGCCCACGCTCAGCGCTCACCTGCCATCGTAGAGGGTGTCATTCGCACTCACAGCTGATGAGATGGGCTGCTACCGACGCGATGGATTCGTAGTCCGGGAAACGGTATTTGGATCTGACGATGTCGCCGAATTACGTGATGCGGCGGAAAACGCGGTTGCATCCGCAGCGTTGCTGGCAGGAGCCGGTATCGAGTACCTGCTCGATGGCAATCGGTTTGTCGACCACGGGCACGTGACCGTACAGTTCGAGCGCCCCTCGCGCACGTCGAGTCCCACCGGCAGCGAAACGATCCGGGTGATCGAGCCGGTGCATCAGTTCGATTCGCGTCTGAGCGCGCTCGTCGATGATTCGCGCATTGTGGAGCCCATGCGCGATCTGGTGGGGTGCGAGCGAATCGCGTTGTGGACCGACAAGCTCAACCTCAAGCGCCCCCACGAGGGATCGGGATTCCGCTGGCACCAGGACTCCCCTTATTGGATTCACGACTCCGAGGACGTCGATCGGTTGCCGAACGTGTTTATTGCGCTGGACGACGCCGCTGAGGTAAACGGGGCCCTGCGCATTGTACGCGGCAGTCATACCCGAGGTTGTCTGCCGGGAACCGGTGACGACACGCAGCTGGGCGGCTTTTTTACCAGCCCCGATCACTTTGACGATTCCAGGCAGGTGCTGATGGAAGTCGCTGCTGGATCGGTGGTGTTCTTCAGCCCGCACGCGGTACACGGTTCGCAGCCGAATGCCTCGGATCAACCGCGCCGCGCATTGATTCTGACCTATCAGCCAGGCGACCTGCCCATGCTGAAATCAGGACTCACGCGCAACGTTAATGCAGCGGCAACTTGTTACGGTGGTCCGCAATCTCGTCACCAAAGCGGGTTCGCCGTGAAAAAATTTCTCCTGAGCCTGGTGGCGCTGTTGATGCTGTTGATTGTGGTGCCTCCCACGTGGAACGCTTTGTTTCCAATGGTTTTGCCCGACCTGCCCGCGCCGGGAGTTCGAGTGAGCGTGCGCGAAGGCGCTGCCATCAACGCCCTGGATGTTGGTGCCGGCCAACCGGTGGTGCTGGTGCACGGCTTGCCAGGAAGCGCATACGACTGGCGGCACTTGACGCCGGAACTGGTCAAAGCCGGGTTTCGCGTGATCGCGTATGACCGTCTGGGGTATGGGCATTCCGACGTGAGACCGGGCGAATCGCATACCGTCCAGGAAAACGCGGCCGACCTGCTCGCGCTGCTGGACACGATGAATCTTCAAAACGCAATCGTGGTGGGTTGGTCTTACGGTGGCGCGACAGTCATGCAGGCCGCAACACAGAACCCCTCACGTATGGCGCGTATGGTCTTGATTGGTACCGGTGGCCCGACTTCGGCGAACGCTGAGCCACCACAGCCGGGCATCGCGGCCAGGGTGTTCTACTCCACGCCGATGATGCGGTGGCGCAGCGCAGTGCCTGGTGTTGCACGAAATCTCATGGAGGTGTTGAGTGACACCGCATTCAGCGGTGGGCCCCAACCCGGCTGGTGGCTGGAAGGGCTGCAGGCCAGTTTCAAGCGCTGGGAAACCACCTCTACCTACCGGGCAGAGATGTTTGCACCGATCGATCCGGACGCAATCGCGTTCAGCACCCTGCCACTGCCAACTCTGATCATTCACGCAGAAGATGACCGCCTTGCTCCCGTGGAGATTGCGCGATATTTGAGTACGGTCATTCCCGAGGTGGAATATGTCGAAGTGCCCGCGGCGAGCCACATGCTGCCGGTTACTCACGCGCCATGGCTGGCTGAACAAATCAATGCGTTTGTGTTGAACGCACGGGCGGTGTCCGAGGACACCGGGGACCTGCAGCCCGGCTCCGCTACCAGCGGCATCATTACTGTCGGGCGGTGTCGTCCAGCGTCAGCACCAGCGGGAATTTGGATTCTTGGTAACCGTCGATCACCCGTGGTTGTCCAAACCACTCGATCGCGGGACCGATTTCGGCCAGGGCCAGTAACAGCTTGAGCAGGTTGCTGTCCGCGGCGTCCAGTTGTCCCAGTTGTTTGTCTGACAGATAGCTCAACGCTCTTTCGGCGTGAGGGATCAGAGCGTCATAGAAGGTCCGTATCTCGTCCATGCCTGCTGCCACGCGAGCGGCGCTGCGCGCGTTGGAATCCGCCAGGCACCAGGCCGCACACAGCCCAACCAGGTCTGAAAAGGAGTCTGGCAGTGGAAGATTTTCGGTCATATCGGAAGACCCAGGTATTTGCAGACGGTGTGGTGTTGATACCG
>JAYGEV010000421.1:0-1561 GCA_046582225.1 Pseudomonadales bacterium | reverse complement strand
CTGTGTTGAGCGACTTGTGCCCACAACGAACCCAGTTTCGTGGGGTCTTCGGAAAAAGTCTCGGCCAGGGGTTGCAGCTGGGCGCCCGACCAGGGTTCGCTGGCCAGACGTGTGACGCTACCGGCGAGTTCGTGGTATGCGTTGGAGACGGTTTCGAAGACCTCATGTTCGGTAGGACCCGCCTGCGCGTGATCGGCAGCGTCCATCCAGGCATTGGTGAGCAACTGGCGTTGTGCGGTGATGGCGGCGAAATCCTCGCCCTGGACCATGGACCGCTGGAGCGCCTGAAATTCAGCGACAAGATCGGAAAACCGGTTCGGTACGATTCGTCCGGGTTTGGCCTGCCCGTCCAGCGCCTGCTGCTCATGCTGTTTCGCTTCCAGCAGTACCGCAGCCGCCTGTTCACGCACTTCGGCAACCTGTCGTTGCGCATCCTCTACAGGTTCGGCAATTTCGCCAACGGCACGCAGTTCGATTGTAAGTGTTTCGAACCTGGCGCTGGCCTGTTCGAATTCGCGCAGCAATCCATTGCGCCGTTGTTCCGCACCGGCGTCGATGTCGACGCGCAAGTGTCGCTCGAGTGCCTCGGCCAGCGCCACCAGTCGGACTCGCGTCTCCCGGGCTTCGTGACGCGTGGTTCTGATGCGCTCTAAGCATTCGCGGGCATGTCTGTTGAGAGATTTGTCCCGGCCTCTGGTCTTGTGCTCCAGCTCCGTCAACGCCCTGGTGGTTTGCAGGCGTTGCAGAATCACCTCGCGCAGCTCCTGACGAGCGTGAATGCTGAGATCTATCAGACGCTCGACGTCATCGATCTGTAGTAGTACCGGCTGGGCTTGTGAAGGAGTCATCTGCAGCAGTCGCAATTTCGCAACGAGCGGATGGCGCGCAAGCTCACTGCTGGTGTCCTCGCCGATCAGTTCGATGATTCTGCTTGCGGCGGCTTCGGCGCTGAGCGGGTTGTTCAGCAACCCTGCCACGGCATCAGCGCTGGCGATCCTGGCGATGCATGCGGCGCGAACGTGCCGGTCCCTATCGCTGCCTGCCAGCGCCAGCAACTCCTCCTGGAGGGCCTCTGCTTTAGCGGCTGAAAGCTCCTCCACAGCTTGCCGCCGGGCACCAGGGTCCGGTTGCGCGAAGCGGCTTTTGCCTTTCAGAATCCGGGAAAGCATGGTCGCGCTCGAGCATTACAGCGACGAGTGGGAGCCGTCACACATGGGTTGCCGGTCGGTGTGCTTGCAACCACAGAAAAACAGCGTCTTGTCCTCTTCGGCCGTGTACGCCAGAGGCGTGAACTCGGTGTCCTGATGTGATCCATCGCAGAAAGGCTGTTTCCTGCTCTTGCCGCAGGCGCACCAGAAGTACTTTTCACCAGTTTTTACATCCACTGGATAGGGAGCCTTCTGGGCTATTTGGGGCGTGCTCATGTCGTGTGTTCCTTATTGACAGATTTTTGATTCGGTCATTATGAGAATTTTCGTTGTTCCCACCATGGGAAGAATTCGGGCAGGTCCTGGCTTACCTTTCCGGGAAAATCGGCCGGGCGCTTCTCCAGGAACGACTC
>JAYGEV010000297.1:0-2843 GCA_046582225.1 Pseudomonadales bacterium | reverse complement strand
GGCGACTGGATTAAGCCGGGCGCCATCGTTATCGACGTCGGAATTACCCTCGATTCAAACGGCAAGCTACGTGGCGATGTGGTGTTCAAAGAAGCGGTGGAAGTTGCCAGCTGGATCACCCCGGTTCCCGGCGGCGTCGGTCCGATGACCCGGGTTGCGATGCTGGAAAATACCCTCGCCGCCGCTGATTCCGCGCTCGCGGCGGCGCGCTGACCCAGTGCATCACATTTTCTTATCCGACCTGCATCTCAACAACACCGACGAACCACAGTTTCGGGCGCTCACCGCTCTGCTGGCAACGGAATCCCGACGCGTAGACGCGATCTACATACTGGGAGACTTGTGCGAGGCCTGGGTCGGTGACGACGACGACTCGGATCTTGCCCGGGGTCTGCGCAGCGCTCTAACGGACGCGAGCCGGAATACGCGGGTACTGGTGATGCATGGCAACCGCGATTTTCTGCTCGGCGAAGCGTTTGCCCGGCAATCCAACTGTGAGCTTATCCCCGATCCATACCTTGTGGATGCCCAGACCCTGCTCACCCATGGCGATGCGTTCTGCATCGACGATGAGAAATACCAGCAGGTTCGCCGTTTGCTTCGCTCGAAATCCTGGCAGCGGGACGTGCTCGCCCGCTCGCTGGCCGAGCGCCGCGTTCTCGCCGAAGAGATGCGTGAACAGAGCATCGCGACAAACGCGAACAAGGCCGACAACATCATGGATGTTTCACCCATCGAAGTGTCGCGGGTCGCCGCCGAGCATGGCGTGAAACGAATCATTCATGGACATACCCACCGACCCGGCGTGCACACAACTACATGGGGAACCCGCTATGTACTGGGGCCCTGGAGCTACTGCGGCTGGCTGCTTCGCGACTCGGGCGCTACGCCGTGGCTGGAGTGTTTTGGGCTGGCAGGTCGCTACCAGAACACCGAGCCGTTATGAGCTGGCGCACCTATGACCTGGCGCGCCGCTCCAGCGGGCCGCTATGGAACCTGAACTCTTTGTCAGGCGCACAGATGAGTCGCTCTTCGGCTTCCAGCATCGCCGCCAGGCGGGCCGGCAGCAGCTGGTCCGTCGCTTCGCGGGCATAGTCCTGCGCGAGACCGAAATAGCCCCTGAAATGGCGGGCTTCTGATTCCAGCAATCTTGCATAAAATTCAGCGAGATCGCCGGGCAACACGGCCACCAGCCCAAAAAACCGCTCGCACGATCGCGCCTCGACGATGGCACCGGTCAGCAGCATGTCCACCAGCCGTTGAGGTTCAGCGGTGCTGACGAGTTTGCGCAATCCGGCTGCATAGCGACTGGACGACAGGTGCACGTACTCCACGCCATGCGATTGCATGACCCGGTGCACCTGCTCAAAGTGGGTGAGTTCCTCGCGCGCCAGACGGGACAACTGCGGCAGCAGGATCGAGCGATCGACGTAGCGGAACATCAGACTCAACGCTGTTCCGGCTGACTTCTTTTCACAGTTGGCGTGGTCAACGAGCAACGCTGGAATGTTGTCCACCGCCTGTTCGAACCACTGCTCCGGCGTGCGGCATGGGAGAAACGCCAGAACGTCGGAAATCGCGTCTGAATCCAGCGCGTTCATTGCGCGGCGATTTTGAAGTTGTGCTCGTAGTGAGCCAGCGAACGTGCGTAGTATTCCTGATCGATCCGCCGCACCAGATCACCTGTCCAGCGCATTGAAGCGCCGCAGCTGCGCACCTCAATTCCGATACCGGCCAGTTCAGTTACCGGCATCTGGCGGTCGCGCAGCACCTCGTAGGCGAGGTTCAGCGTACCGATCTCATCGCGTCTGGCAATGGCACCGAGTTTGGCATAAACGATGAGCAGTTCTGGATCGAATACATGGAGCCACTGTTCCACCGCACCTTCTCGCAGGTCGTCCAGCCGCGCCCAGACAACTGCCTGTTGCGCGGGCTCGAAACCATTCCAATCGACGATTTCGTGGGCAAATCGCTTGCACCCTCGACACACAAGATCCCCGAACGTGGTGGAACAGATCCCAACACACGGCGTGCGTGTGCTCCGGTTTTGCGTTGTCGGCATGCTGGACGCGCTATCTCGCTGAAGCAAAAGCTAATCTAAATCGCAGGCCCCTGAGCGCGCGGCGCAGCTGGTTAAGTTCCGCCGAGCCCCAGGGGACCGCCGGATTGTACAAAAGTGTGTTGAGTTGGGCGATGATCCTTTGTACCTGCGACTCGCGTACGCCGGTCTCACCCGCCACCCGACGAACGAATGCAGCAGGCGATTCACGCGGTGCCCTCGGGAAACCATGGCCTTCAGCCTTGCTTGCGAAGTTCCGAAACAGCCGTTCCACGGGATGCCGTTTGACCGAGCGCCGGCGCCAGAACAGAGACAACGCCACAAAACCCACGCTCAGCCCGCCGCCGATGAGGATTGCGATGCCGATCCTCAGGCGCGTGATATCGCCCAGCATCCGCATCAGAAATTCCGCCTGGAAACTGGAGTCGTAGCCGACCACCCAAAGGTTCCACCGGTGCTCAACCGAATCCGCCCAGTACAGAAGGTCGTTGACGACCCTCCAGTCACCAAAACGCGCGCTCGTGAACAGTGAGAGCCTGGCCAGATCCGCCGCCGAGAGGGCGGCCGTCAAGCCCCGTTCGATTCGCTCCGGTGTGACGGCGCCAGTTGGATCGACTCGCGACCACCCCGCCTCAGGAAGCCAGATCTCTGCCCAGGCGTGGGCATCGTACTGACGCACCATCAGGTGGTTCGTGATGGGATTGATCTCGCCGCCCTGATAACCGCCGACCATACGCGCTGGAACACCCACGGCACGCATCATATAAACGAACGCGCTGGCATA
>JAYGEV010000296.1:0-6850 GCA_046582225.1 Pseudomonadales bacterium | reverse complement strand
CTCGAGCACGCGATCCTGCGCCCCAGCCAGAGTGTCCATGGCCTGCTGGGCCGTCACTGCCCCGCTGACCGCGTTGGCCACATTGGGCCACCACAGCTGGGCCAGCTTGGGATAATCCGGAACGTTGGTGCCGGTGGGTGTCCAGGCGGTGCGAGCTGGACTGCGGTAGAACTCCACCAGACCTCCCAGCCGCGGCGCGGCCTCGGTCATCGCCGTGGAGCGCAGATCCGAATCGCGTATCGGCGTGAGCCCAACCAGCGTTTTCTTCAGCGACACCGTCTTGGAAACCACGAACTGGGCGTACAGCCACGCAGCCTTACGGCGCTCCAGCGGCGTGCTTTTCAGAAAGGTCCAGGCGCCGGCATCCTGGTAGCCAAGTTTCTGACCTTCTTCCCAGTACGCGCCGTGTGGCGATGGCGCCATCCGCCACAGGGGCAGGCCTGCCTCATCCACAACCGGTGATTTCGGGTCAATCATGTCCGCGGTGAACGTGGTGTACCAGAATACCTGCTGAGCAATATGTCCCTGGCCGGGCACCGGGCCTGCCTCAGAGAACGTCATACCCGGCGCCTGGGGTGGCGCGAAACGCTTGAGCCAGTCGATATATTTCTCGAGCGCATAGACCGCCGCGGGACCGTTAGTGGCGCCCCCACGGTTCACCGACGACCCGACCGGCCGGCACCCTTCCACGCGAATGCCCCACTCATCCACCGGCAAACCGTTCGGAATCCCCCGATCGCCGGCACCGGCCATAGAAAGCCACGCGTCTGTGAAGCGCCAACCCAGCGATGGATCCTTCTTGCCGTAATCCATGTGGCCGTAGACGCGCTCGCCATCGATGGTTTTAACGTGCTCGGAGAAGAACTCGGCGATGTCTTCGTAGGCCGACCAGTTGACCGGCACGCCCAGATCATAGCCGTACAGGGCGCTGAACTGCTCCCTGAGGTCCGCGCGTTGAAACCAGTCATAGCGAAACCAGTACAAATTGGCGAACTGCTGATCCGGCAGCTGGTAGAGCTTGCCATCCGGTCCGGTGGTAAAACTTCGGCCGATGAAATCCTCGACATCCAGGGTCGGCAGCGTCACCGCGGCGCCCTCACCAGCCATGAAATCCGACAGCGGTACCACGTACCCGTAGCGGGCGTGGGTCCCGATCAGGTCGGAATCGTTGACGTACGCGTCGTAGACGTTCTGCCCCGACAGCATTTGCGTCTGAAGCTTTTCAATGACGTCGCCTTCCTGGATCAGGTCATGGGTCACCCGGATTCCGGTAATCTCGTAGAACGCCCGGGTCAGGATCTCGGATTCGTATTCGTGGGTGGCGAGGGTCTCGGAAACAACGCTGATCTCAGCACCGCGAAACGGCAAGGCTGCCTCGGTGAACCAGGCCATCTCCTCGAGTTGCTGGGCCCGGGACAAGGTGGACGGCGTGAACTCCGAGGTCACCCAGCGCTCTGCGTTGGCCGCATGGTCGAGCGGCGTCTGGGTTTCGCCGCACCCGTTGAGCACGCCAGATGCGATCAATGCTCCTATGACAGCAACCGGAACAGCAACCGGTAGAAGGCTCGAACGCGGCATGAATGTCCCCAACTGTATGCACGGTCGCCACCTTAGCAGGCTCTTCGCGTTGTTAATCCGCTCGACGAACTTTTCCTGTCCTCATATTTTCATTTACCCGCGACGCATCAGCACGATCGCCGCGCCGAGGCTGATCGAGGTCGCCCATAACACGTTCGCATCCGTCACAGCCAGCCACGCCATATGGATAAATGCCGCGCCCAGCAGGCTGATAAAAAAGCGATCGCCTCGGGTCGTGACCAGCGGCAGGAATCCGCGCCGGGCGCGCGTGGGCCACCGCAACTCGGCCAGGGTCAGAATCGCGAGCGCGGCCGCTATCGCGACAAAAAATGCAGCACTGGGAAGCGTCCAAGCCATCCAGCCAAGGTTCATACCGCCACCTTAAACCCTGCCCATGGCAAAGCCTCTGGCAAGGTGCTTCCTGACAAACCAGACCACGACGAGGCCCGGGACAATGGTCAGCACACCCGCGGCGGCCAGCACCCCCCAATCGAGTCCGGAGGCGCTCACAGTGCGGGTCATGACCACGACAATGGGCTTGGCACTACTCGCCGTGAGCGTCCGTGCAAGCAACAGTTCCACCCAGCTGAACATGAAGCAGAAAAACACCGTGACGCCGATGCCGCCGCGAATCGTCGGCAACAGGATGCGAAAGAAGAAATACCCCAAAGAGTGGCCGTCGATGCGGGCCATTTCGTCCAGGCTGTTTGGAACCGACGACATGAAACCCTCCAGAATCCAAACCGCCAGCGGCACGGTAAACAGGCAGTGTGCGAGCGCCACCGCAAGCGGCGTGTCGAACAAACCGATCGCGGAATAAAGCTGGAAGAACGGCAACAGAAATACCGCCGGCGGAGCCATGCGATTGGTCAACAACCAGAAGAACAGATGCCTGTCGCCGACAAACCGATACCGGGAAAAGCTGTACGCGGCTGGCAGCGCGACAACCAGCGAGATCGCGGTGTTGAGCACCACGTATGAAAGCGAGTTCGCGAACGCCTGATACCACACCGGATTGGTGAAAATTTCGGCAAAATTGGCCACCGTTGGATTGCCGGGAATCACTTCCAGCCGGCTGACGATGTCGGCATTGCTGCGCAACGCCATGTTCAACAGCCAGTACAGCGGCAACAGCAGAAACAAACAGTATCCGCACAGCAGCCAGTGACGCATGCGACTCATTGATAGTCCTCGCGCATGACGCTGGCGTAGAACAACCAGCACATCAGCACGATGAGCAGGAAGTAGAGAACCGAAAATGCGGCCGCCGGACCCAGGTCGAACTGCCCCACCGCCATGGTGGTGAGGTGTTGACTCAAGAACGTGGTGGCATTCCCAGGACCACCACCGGTGAGCACGAATGGCTCAGTGTAGATCATGAAGCTGTCCATCAGTCGCAGCAGCACGGCAATGATCAGCACCGATTTCAAGCGCGGCAACTCAACGTAGCGAAACACCTGCCAGCGGTTCGCGCCGTCTATGTATGCAGCCTGATAGTAAGGCGGCTGAATCACCGCAAGCCCGGCGTACGCCAGCAGTGCAACCAGCGATGTCCAGTGCCATACGTCCATGAGCAACAAGGTGATCCACGCATCCACGACGTTGGACGTGTAGTTGAATTCGAGCCCGAGGCTGGCGATCGATGCGCCCAGCAAGCCAATATCCGGACGCGCAAATATCTGCCAGATGGTGCCCACCACATTCCACGGAATGAGTAACGGCACCGCAACGACCACCAGAAACAGCGGCGCCAGACGCCCCTCGCGCGGAAGGCTGAGGGCAACCAAGATACCCAGCGGCACCTCGATTGCGAGCACCGCTGCACTGAAACCCAGTTGCCGGACCAGAGCGGCCAGAAAGCGCGGGTCGCGTAGAGTTTCCCGATACCAGTCCAAGCCAACGAACAGCCGGGTCTCGGTGTCAAAAATGTCCTGCAGTGAATAGTTGACCACCGTCATCAGCGGGATGACCGCGCTGAATGCAACCACCAGCACCACCGGCAGCACCCCCAGCCAGGCACGGTTGTCGGATCTACGGGTCGCGATGCGACACCTCCGAGGCTGATCGGTCCGAACCGGCGGACAGGCGCCGGCCGTTGCGAAACCCGACAACACCCTCGCCGCGAATCTGCACCAGGGCTTCGTCACCTGGTTCAACACCCAGCGTCTGGCGAAGGTTTATCTGTGTACCCGCAACGCGAGCGCTGACCAATCCCTCAGGCTGTCCGTGCCGGGTCCCGAGCGCCCGCACCGCGGTGATGCTGGCCGGCAGCCCGGAGGCGGATGCATTCGCATCGCGCCGCGTCGCCACTGCCCACTCGGGCCGAAATCCTATGACGCAAGGCCCGGGGTCGAGGCCCGCAGCAGGGGCGACGACCTGGCCACCGATTCGATAGGCGCCATCGATGATCTCACCGGCAATCAGATTCATCCCGGGCGAGCCGATGAAGTACGCCACTTGCTCGTGGTCAGGTCGATTGAACAACGTTTCAGCACTGCCAGTCTGAAGGATCTCTCCTTCATGAAGCACGCTGATGTTCTCGGCGAAGGTCAACGCTTCGGTCTGGTCGTGAGTCACGTAAATCATCGTGGCGCCAAGCTCAGCCTGAGCGGATTTCAGCACCCGGCGCAGCCGCCATTTAGTCGCTGGTTCCACCGCCGTGAGCGGCTCATCCAACAGCACCACGGAGATTTCCGGGCGAACCAGCGCCCGCCCGATCGCGACAAGCTGCTTTTCGAACAACGACAGGGCCGCCGGTTTGGCGCCGAGCAGATCAGCAAGCGAGAGCCGTTCGGCGATTGCCAGAGCTCGCCGGCGCCGCTCAGGGGCTCGCACGCGCCTCAACTTCAGCGGGAATTCCAGGTTCTGGGCGACGGTGAGAGATTCGTAGAGCACCGGAAACTGAAACACCTGGGAGATATTTCTGCCGCGCGGCGATATCCGGGTAACATCGCGGCCATCGAACAGCACCCGGCCAGCCGATGGCGGCTCGAGCCCGGACAGGATGTTCAGGAGCGTTGTCTTGCCCGAGCCGGAGCTGCCGAGCAACGCATGCGCCTCCCCGGCAGCCACCTCCAGGTTCACATCGGTCAGCGTATCGGCGCCGGCTTGCGCATACCGGTGGCTCACATTGTCGAGCACGATATCAGTCATCACGCCGCTCTTTCGGGAAACGTGAGAACTGCATCCGCCCTGGCAACAAGTTCCAGCCGCTCACCCACCCGCGGTAACGACAACTTCGCCAACGGCGCGTCAATCCTGGCCACCCAGCGCTCTGCCTCAACCAGACAGTGAACATAGGTCTCCGAACCGTTGGTTTCCACGCTCAACAGCTCGCTTGAGAAAACCACGTCATCCGCACGCGACGGGCGGACCTCCAGATGTTCCGGGCGGACCCCGCACAAAAGATCGTCGCATCTGAAGCTGTTGATACCCGGATCGCTCATCAGGTCGGCGGCCGCCGAGCACAGCGGCGATTGATAGACGTCTAACGGCGGGCCAACCTGGACCAGCGCGTGGTTGTCGAGCAACAGCACTTCGTCGCCGAGATTGAACGCATCCCGCGGATCGCTGGTGGTGTAGACCACCACCAGGCCTTCGGCCTGCAGCATCCCGCGTAACTCGCCCTCGAAACTCTCCCTCAGTTTGAAATCAAGGTTCACCAGCGGTTCATCGAGCACCAGTACCCGTGCGCTTTTCGCCAGTGCCCGCGCGATTGCAAGGCGCTGCTGCTGACCACCGGAAAGCTGCTCCGGGTAACGTTCAAGCAACTCACCGATACCCAGCTGATCGGCGAGATCCGCCACCCGGGCGCGCATTCGCGGCTTGGGCGTGCGTTTGGCACGCAACGGCGACGCGATGTTCTCGGCGACCGTCAGGTTTGGGTAGTTCACGAACGTTTGATAAACCAGGGCTACGGAACGATCGCCAGGCGAATGCTGGCCGATCGCTTCACCGTCCAGCCGCATGCTGCCCTCCCCCAGCAGCTCGAGGCCTGCCAGCAATCGGCACAAGCGGGTTTTTCCAGAGCGATTGCGGCCAAGCACCACGCTGATCCTGCCGGCCCGAAACTCGTGGCTGAAGGCCGCGGCACCGTCCGCCAGGCGAATGCCCGACAGGTTCAACAATCCGACGGCCAGGACATTCGTTGCGACATGATCACCCGCGCGTACGCACCCGTCTCAGTATACGGCATCCTTTTCACCACCAGCAGGCATACACTGCTGCGAGAAAAGATGAAAATCCGGTAGCCGATTGGACGAGCTGTTCGACACGTTTGACGACCAGGGTATCCCCCGCGGATTGGCCGCCCGCCACAGAGTTCACTCGTTGGGGCTGTGGCACAAATCTGCACACGTGTTTCTGTTCGACCGATCCGGGAACATCTATCTGCAACTGCGCGCGCCCGACAAGGACCTGTATCCGAGCCTGTGGGACTACAGCGTCGGCGAACACTTGCAACCCGGCGAGAGCTTTCGTGCTGCCGCGGCTCGCGGCCTGCACGAGGAGCTCGGCATCGGCGATGTGGTGCTGCAAACCGTCGGCGGAGTTCGCGCATCAAAGTTTGATAACGATGAGCTCAGGGTGCATGACCATGAGCTCCAGCAGGGGTTTCGCGGAGTGTACTCCGGGCCGATGCACCCCGACCCCATTGAGGTTGCCGAGGTCCGCAGCATGGAGATACTTGAGCTGGAAACCTGGATCCGACGATCGCCCGACAGCTTCACCCCGTGGTTCCTGCGCGACCTGCGCGAACTCGGGTTCCTCCCTGGAGAATCGGTTTCCTGATCTGTTACACCCGCTCAGGCGCCAGGACAATAACCGGCGCGTAAACCCGTTGGAGGCTTAAGCCCCGACGTTAATCCCCAGCAACTGGAGGAATACAGCATGTATCATGCTTGCAATCGATGGTCGAAGCGCTACGCATACGCGGTCGCGCAGACCGAACACCCTTTCTTCGAATCTCGTCAGCATCGCGGCAGCAGTTTCGGTGTGCGCAGACCCCTGCGCTACCTCAGCTACCAGCTGGATCTGGATGACTCCCAGCGGCGACGCATCGCCGCCGCACTGGATCGGCTGAAGATCGAACGGGAACAGGGACGCTTGGACAAGAAGAAAACCGTCTCGGCTCTCGCCGAACTGGTGACGCGCGAAGGCGTTTCGGTGGACGAGTTGCGGACAGCCCTGGCACCCAGGATCGAGAGCGCCGAAAACCTGCAAATCGCGATTGCCCAGGCGGTGCAGGAGATCGCGGCTGTGCTCGACCCGGATC
>JAYGEV010000218.1:0-5385 GCA_046582225.1 Pseudomonadales bacterium | reverse complement strand
CCCGGGGGTGTGGAGCGCGATCACCGAGATTCGTCTTCCGGATCTGAAAAGCTCGCCGGAGGAACAGGCCCGCCGCAAAAAGACGCTCGATGAACTGCGCCCCCAAAGGCAAACCCTCCAAGCCGAATTGACGACCCTCGTTCTGAAGATTCCCGGAGGCTCCGATGCCAATGTACTGACTTTGGAAAACCCGATCGCAGCCAACGAGAAGGGCACGCGCTACGAGGTGAGTTTCCAGGCTGGGCCGAGTGTGTGGGCCGGTACGCCCCAACGGACGACTGCCGCAGACGGGTTGCAGATCGACCTGCTCCGGGAAGATGGAAGCGTGCTCGCCGAATTTCGTCACAGCCCCGGTCCTTGGTCAGGCACCAAAGACGCCCAGAAACTGAAGCCCGCCGGTTTTCCCTTCACGGGTGATGGATCGGGCAAGCTTCGCATCCGCCTCACCAGCGCCACCCCCGGCAGCGGACACTTCGGCGGAGCGATTGATGACTTGGCCATCACGACTCACAAAACCACAATCTTTACCGAGAATTTCGATGCCCTCAAGCCCAGCCCGACCGAAGGGGCGCAGGCCGACACCCGGTTGCGGGTCCTCGCCGGGGTGAGCGTGCCCGGCTGGGCAGGCGGAGGGATCAACCATTCTCACGCCGTTGATCTGGGTGACGGCGATTACGCGATCCAGTTTTTCGGTGGCGGAGCGAAAACGCTTGCCCAAGCCAAGCCCGTTACCGAGTCCGAGAAACAGGCCCACGCCAGGGCGAAGAAGCTCGAGAAGCAATTGGGCGAGCTCGCCGCAGAAATCGCTACCCTCGAAAGGAAAGACGCCCCGGAGAAAGCCCTCGCGGTGCGCGATGTTGACGAGCCAGCCGACAGTCCGATTTACTATCGCGGCAGCTTTCAGTCGCTGGGGGAGATCGCCCCGCGCGGATTTCTCAGCGCCGTTCCGGTGTCCACGGCCCACCGCATTCCGCCCGGTGCCAGCGGCCGCCTGCAACTTGCGGAGTGGCTGACTGATCCCGGCAACACGCTCACCTCGAGAGTCCTGGTCAACCGCGACTGGCATCATCTCTTCGGCAGTGGGCTGGTGCGCTCGGTCGACTATTTCGGCGTCCATGGCGAGACACCCAGCCACCCGGAATTGCTCGATTTCCTCGCGCTCCGGATGAGCGAGGACGATCGCTGGTCGCTCAAGAAAACGGTGCGCCGCATGGTGACGTCGCGGACCTACCAGACGGCATCCACGCCCGATGCCAAGGCCTCAGGGATCGACCCGGACAACCGCCTGCTCTGGCAGATGCCGCGCCGCCGGCTTGGCGCCGAAGCGATCCGCGACACCATGCTCGCGGTTAGCGGGCAACTCGATCTCGCACGCGGAGGGCCATCGCTGGGTCTCGAGCTGAAGGGCAACATCAGGGGCGCGGGCGGCAATGTGAACCCGCCCACCTGGGGAAACAAGACCCCGGACCACGTGAAGAACCGGCGCTCGATTTATCTGCCCCTAAAACGTGAACGTCCGGTCGGCGAACTGGAGATCCTCAGCACCTTCGATTTTCCCCACCCCAGTGAGATTACCGGCGCACGTGCGAATACCACCGTCGCCACCCAGGCGCTCTTCCTGATGAATGCGCCCTTTGTGAAGCAGCAGGCCAACAAGCTGGCCGCACGCTTGGTGGAGGACGAACCCGGCGACGAACGCGCCCGCATCGCTCGCCTCTATCTGCTGGCCGTGAACCGCCCGGCCCATCCCGACGAGATTGCGACTGCCGTGGCATTTCTTGACCAGTGCGCCCACGACCTCGGACCGAACTCCGCTGACCCGAAAGCACGATCGGGCGCGTGGGTTCAGCTCTGTCACGCCGTGCTAGCATCCAACAATTTCCTTTTCGTCGAATAGAACCGACCGCCAAAACAGCCCATGAAACTTCCTGCTTCATCGCCTCGTTTTTCTCGCCGGAACTTCCTGCGCAGCTCCGCATGTGGATTCGGCTCGCTGGCCCTGAACGCCATGTTCCAGCAGCAGGCGAGAGCCACCCAGCGTGCTGCCAGCGATGCGGCGTCCCCCCTCGCCAGCAGGCCGCCCCACTTCCTGGCGAAGGCCAGCCGCGTCATTTTCCTCTTCATGAAGGGCGGCCCGTCGCACATGGACCTGTTCGACCACAAGCCCCGGCTGGTCAAAGGGTCTGGCGAAAAGATCCCGTATGAACTGCCGGCCATCGAAGCGACTGTTGGCCTCGAGAACACCCGCCTCCTCGGTCCGGTCTCCGGCTTCAAACACCAGGGCGAATGCGGCCTCTACATGAGCGACATGCTGCCGCACATGGGCCGGCATGCCGACGACCTTTGCGTTCTGCGCGCGATGCAGGCCGACAGCCCGAACCATCCGGTGGCGATCCGCCAACTCCACACCGGCAACCTCTTCGACGTCGTTCCCTCGATGGGCTCCTGGCTCTCCTACGGCCTCGGCACCGAAAACCAGCAGCTGCCTTCCTACTTCACCATCCTTCCGGGCGAGGGCGAGCGCAATTTCAGCAGCGCCTTCCTCCCCGCCATCCACCAGGGCACCGCCATCCAGCACGTGGGATCTTCGCCCGACAAGGCTCCCATCCGCAATCTCACCGATTCCTCCATTTCCAAAGAAGCCCAACGGCGCCGCATCGATCTGATCCAATCCATGAACCACCGGCAGCTCGATCGCCTGCAGACCGATCAGCAGATGGAGGGCGTGATCGAGTCGTTCGAGCTCGCGTTTCGGATGCAGACCGAGACCCCAAAGCTGGTCGATTTCAAGAGCGAGTCGAAGGCCACCAAGGAACTCTACGGCATCGGTGACAAAACGACCGACCAGTTCGGCCGACAGTGTCTCCTCGCTCGACGCTTCGCGGAAGCAGGCGTGCGCTTCGTGCAGGTCACCCTCGACGGATGGGACCATCACAACAAGATCGCCAGCGGTATCAAGAATCTCTGCGCGAAGGCCGACAAGCCGATCGCCGGCCTGCTCAGCGATCTGAAGTCACGCGGCCTGCTCGACGACACGCTGGTCCTGTGGGGGGGCGAATTTGGACGCACCCCGCACGCTCAGAACGGCGACGGCCGCGAGCATAACCAGCACGGATTCACGATGTGCATGGCGGGAGGCGGGGTCAAAGGCGGCATCACCCACGGCGCGACCGACGAGTTCGGCTACTACGGCGTCGAAGGCCAGGTTCACATCAACGACCTGCATGCCACCATGCTCCACCTCATGGGCCTCGATCACGAGCGGTTGACGTTTGACCATCACGGCCGGCCCTTCCGGCTGACGGATGTGGCGGGAAACGTGGTGGAGGAAATCATCGCGTGAACCGGCAGCGATTACTCCAGGCGGGATTTGCCCTTGTCGCGATCTCGATCATGGCGGCGAGCGACGTCGCTGCGAGAGAAGCATCAGGGAAGCCGAGCATTCTCATCATTGTCACGGATGACCAGGGCTACGCCGACCTGAGCGCCTTCGAACATCATGCGGCGGACGTGGAGACTCCGAACATGGATCGGCTCGCGGCGCGCGGGGTGCTCTTCACGGAGGCCTACGCCTCCGCTCCGGTGTGCAGTCCTTCTCGGGCGGGATGGAATACAGGACGGCACCAGGTGCGCTGGGATCCGAAGAGCAGTTTTAACTGCGGATTGCCCAAGGACGTTCCCCACATCGCGGAGATCATGAAGGCGACAGATAACCGCCCCCTGCGCAGCTACAAGGGTGACATCTACGAAGGCGGCATTCGAGTGCCCTGCATCATCGACTGGCCCGGCGTTACCAAGTCCGGCTCGGTGAGCGACGTTCCGATTCATGGCACCGACTTTTACGCAACGCTGCTCGCGATGACCGGTCTACCGCAGCAGCCCGAGAATCATCAGGACAGTGTGAACCTGGTGCCGCTGCTCAAAGGCGATGCGGATTTCAAGCGCAGGCCAATGATCTGGCACTATCCGGTCGGGGTTCCCCACATCGCCCACTCCAAACCCGGTAGCGTCATTCGCGACGGCGACTGGAAGTTTCTCCGCTTTTACGAGGATGGCCGCGAGGAGCTTTACAACCTGAAGAAAGACATTGGTGAATCGAAGAACCTCGTCGCATCGATGCCGAAGAAAGCGACGGAAATGAAGACCAAACTGGACGCCGTGCTCAAAGCGCATGACGCGACCATCCCGACCGCCGTTCCCCCCAAGTCAACTCGCCCTAAGCAAAAAAAGGTAAGCGAGCCAAAATAACCTGCGAATTTAGAATGTCATGAAAAACTATAGAACCACCCTCCTGTGCGCGGTGCTTACTTTGCTTTGTGCTTTTGGCCCTCACGGAGTCAATGCCGCCGACCGCCCCAACGTTCTCTGGATCTCCCTGGAGGACATTGGCCCAATGATGGGCTGTTATGGCGACAAGTACGCCCGAACCCCGGTGCTCGACAAACTTGCCGCCGAAGGCATTCGTTACACCAAGGCGCATTCGGTAGCCCCGGTCTGTTCCATCTCTCGTTCCAGTATCATCACCGGCATGTATCCCACCTCGCTGGGCACACACCACCACCGTAGCAATGTTGGGAATCCGCCTGCCTTCGTGAAAATGCTCCCGAACCTGATGCGCGAGGCGGGTTACTACACTACCAACAATTCCAAGAGGGACTACAATATTCGTGGTGATCAGTGGAACGAAAGCTCCAAGAAAGCCCACTGGAGAAACCGGCCCGACAAGGAGCAACCGTTCTTTTCGGTGTTCAACTTCACGGAGTGCCATTCAAGCGTCACCAAGACCGCCGAGAAGGTGATCGTTCAAAGGCGACTGAATCGATTGAAGCCCGATGCCTTTCACGACCCGGCCAAGGCCCCAATTCCCCCATACCATCCGGACGTTCCCGAATTCCGAAAGGCTTGGTCGCGCTACTATGACGCGGTCACGCAGGTGGACTACCGGGCGGGCGAGCTGATCGCCCAGTTGAAGGAGGATGGGAAGTGGGAAGACACCATCGTCGTGGTCTGGGCCGATCATGGTGTGGGCATGCCGCGCGGCAAACACAACGCCTGGGAACAGGGCACGCACGTGCCGCTCATCGTGCGGTTCCCGAAGAAGTATCAACATCTGGCGCCCGCGAATCCCGGGTCGACCATTGACGGGCTGGTGACCTTGATGGATCTCGGTCCTTCCACCTTGGCCCTGGCCGGTCAGAAAACGCCCGACTGGATGCACGGCCGGCCGTTGCTCTGCAAAACCGGCGAAGGCGAAATTAATTACCGCGACTATGTCATCGGCATGCGCGACCGCCTGGACAGCCGCTATGAAATGGTTCGCAGCGTCCGTGATCAGCGCTTTCGCTATCAGCGCAATTACTACCCGCACCTGCCTTTCAAACCGCA
>JAYGEV010000155.1:0-2438 GCA_046582225.1 Pseudomonadales bacterium | reverse complement strand
GGCCACCTCACCCGCGGCGCGGAATATCAGGGATGCCAGTGACTCATCCAACAATCCCAGCGCCACATTGGCCCGCGCGGCGGAATCCTTGATGAGGCCCAGGGCTCGGATGAAGGCCCGTGGCATGCACAAGCCGCTGATCGGAAAGTTCTCTACCGCGCGCTGGGTCTGCGCACCCCATAGCGCATCCGCCGGTACCTCGAGTTCGCCGAGGCTGTCTTTCTCGATTCTGATTTTGTCTGCCATATGCTCTCCGCAGCTTGATTCGCCAGCTGGTGTGAGCCTTAGTCTACAGTCGAAGCTGGTATCGTAGGGCATTGGTTATCTGGGGAACAACTAATGAAGGATTTCGAGGGAAAGACTGCCGTGATTACGGGGGGCGCCAGCGGCATTGGGTTTGCTCTGGCCGAGCGGTTTGCGGATGCGCACATGAATGTTGTGCTGGCAGACATTGAAGAAACTGCGCTGAAACAGGCGGTGAAATACTTCGAGGAACGCCAGCACCGGGTACTGGGCGTCGTTACCAACACGATGCGCAAGGACTCCATTGAGGAGTTATTCGAGCGTACCAAGGCTGAGTTCGGCAACGTGCATGTGCTTTGCAACAATGCCGGCGTGGTCAGCGGCGGCGATCGAGTGCCGATCTGGGAGATCAGCGACGGGGACTGGGACTGGGTGATGGGCGTGAACTTCAACGGGGTACTCTACGGGC
Source organism: Pseudomonadales bacterium (assembly GCA_046582225.1). Lineage (GTDB taxonomy): Bacteria > Pseudomonadota > Gammaproteobacteria > Pseudomonadales > Azotimanducaceae > JAYGEV01. Next base: position 1,726 of record JAYGEV010000155.1, on the reverse strand, counting down.
TGCAGACGTTCGTGCCCCACATGGTCGCGCACGGCGAAGCGGGTCACATTGTCAGTACGGCGTCAGTGATGGCGCTGGTTGCTGGCGGCGGGACCTACGGCGTAAGCAAGCATGGGGTGCTGGTGCTGAGCGAGGGTCTGCATCGTGATCTGAGGAACGCAGACTCCGCGATTGGCGCTTCGGTTCTGTGCCCGGGTTGGGTGGATACCAAGATCGGTGACGCGGAGCGTAACCGTCCGGCCGACATGGCGAACGCGACCAATCCGGGTGGCGCGGGTCTGCAACTTGGCGATGTGCTCAAGCGGGGCAAGTCGCCGGCGGATGTCGCGGAACTGGTGTTCCAGTCGATCATCGAAGAACGGTTTTACATCCTCCCCCATGCGGGTTGGGACGAAGCGGTACTCGGCCGAGTCGAAGCCGTTCTCGCCAGGGGTGAACCCCATCACGTAGACATGGGCGCATTAGCGCGAAAACGCACACAAGGCATGGACGTATAGCATGAGACTGGAAAATCGAAGCTGTGTGATTACCGGTGGTTCGAGTGGGATTGGTGCTGCCACGGTTCGTCGATTCGTTGCGGAAGGCGCCGAGGTACTGATCGCTGATCTGGCGATCGACGCCGCGAATGCTCTGGCCGATGAGCTTGGCGATGCTGTGAGTGCCGTGGAGTGCGACGTTCGCTTTGAAGAAAACGTGAAGCGTGTCGCCGGCGCGGCAATGGAGCGTTGGGGACGCGTGGACATTCTTGTTAACAATGCTGGCTCGGAGTTGAACCGCAGCTACGACGAAACGACTGTCGAGGAGTGGGATCGGGTCCAGGATACCGATCTCAAGGGTCCCTGGCTCATGTGCAAACACCTGGTTCCCGGGATGGTCGAGCGCGGCAGTGGCAGCGTCATCAACATCGCCTCGCTCAACGGACTCGTCGGTTTTCCGCTCTCCACCGCCTATGGCGGCGCAAAGGGAGGCCTGGTGGTGTTCACGCGTGACATGGCCATTGAGCTTGCAAGTTCCGGGGTGCGCATCAATTGCGTCTGTCCGGGCGTAATCGATACCGGGATGATGGAGCGCTGGACCGATCTCATGCCGGACAAAGAAGAGGCAAAGGAAATGTTGCGCGGCGTGATGCCAATCGGCCGCATGGGTCGCGCAGATGAGGTTGCAGGTGCGATCTTTTTCTTTGCGTCGGATGATTCAAGCTTGTGTCAGGGCGCAGTGCTGTCGGTGGACGGTGGTTTTACGGCGCAGTAACCGACGGCCGATTCGGATCGGTATTAGTCCAGCGCATCCCTGCGATAGCGAGTAGACCGGTTAGGCGTGCTCGCGTTGGTGTTGCTGGATGATGTGGGCCATTTTGTCCTTGGCGAGGAGCTTCTTGCGTTTGAGCGTAATGAGGCTCAGGTCGTCGAGAGGGTGTAAGCCTGATTCGGCTTCGCGTACTTGGGTCTTGAGGGTGGAGTGTTGCTGGTAGAGGTGTTGAAATCGCTCGTTTTCATCGAGCAGCTCTTTCACAATATCTTGGTCGTATTCGAACATCGAATCCCCTTCTTGGATTGAGCCCCTACAAGCTAGTCAAAATCGATGCCCTAGACAACCGCTTTCGATCGATTTTCGGCATTGAATTCATGGGTTGGGCAAACACGTTTAGGAGTTCTGATTGAGACAGCTATTTTTTGTGCGCCACGGCCAGACGCAGTGGAATGCCATCGCGCGGATGCAGGGTCAA
>JAYGEV010000402.1:0-4012 GCA_046582225.1 Pseudomonadales bacterium | reverse complement strand
GCGATCGACGATTTCGGCACGGGCTATTCGTCGCTGAGCTACCTGCAGCAGTTCCCGATTGACACTCTGAAGATCGATCGGAGTTTCGTTGCCGACATTCGTGCTGATCAGGGCGACGCGAGCATCATCAACGCGATCGTTGCGATGGCCCGGGGGTTGAAGCTCGACCTGATTGCGGAGGGCGTGGAAAACCGCACTCAGCTGCGTTATCTGTATTCCCAGGGCTGCAGCGAGGTGCAGGGCTTCATTTTCACCCGACCGGTTCCGGCGGCAACGATCAAGGCGCTGGTGGAACAGGATCCATATCGGGCGTTGGTGACGGAACAACTCAACGAAACTGCGCCGGTCGCGTAGTCGCGACGGGATACCGCCCATGAAAGGCTTTACCACGAAAATCGTGCACAGCGACCGTCTCGACGTGATCGAGCATGGATCGCTGCACAAGCCGATTCACGCCACTGTCGCATACGGATACGAGGACGCGCGCGATCTGGCCGCCGTGTTCCAGGGTAAACAAGCCGGGTTTACCTATGGCCGCCAGGTGAATCCTACGATCGAAGCGCTTCAGACGAAGATCTCCAAGATGGAAGATGGGCTACAAACCGTGTGCTTTACCACCGGTATGGCGGCTATTGGAACGATATTGTTTGCGTTGCTGAAGAACGGTGATCACTTTGTCTCCAGCTCGTTCCTGTTCGGCAACACCAACAGTCTATTCAACAGCTTTGCAACGCACGGGGTTGATGTAACGTTCGTAGACGCGACCGACGTCGATGCGGTCGCGGGAGGGATCAACGAGCGGACTCGCCTGGTATTCGTCGAAACCATCGCCAATCCACGTACCCAGGTTTCAGCACTCGAGGAGATTGGTGCGCTGTGCGTCGAACGGGGATTGGTATACGTGGTCGACAACACCATGACGTCGCCATACTTGTTTCAACCCAAGGCGGTAGACGCGAGCCTGGTGGTCAACAGCCTGACCAAGTACATCGGTGGCCACGGCAACGCTCTTGGCGGGGCCATTACCGAGATGTCTCAGTTCGATTGGGCGGGGTTCGACAACATCTACGACACTTACAAGACCGGAGACCCAGAGCGGTGGGCGATCACGCAGATTAAGAAGAAGGGGTTGCGCGATTTCGGCGCGACGCTGGGAGCAGAAGCCGCTCACCACATCGCCGTTGGAGCCGAGACGCTGGCGCTGCGCATGGAGCGGCAGTGTGCGAACGCATCAGCCCTGGCGGATTATCTGGACCAGCACCCTAAGGTACAGGAAGTATATTTTCCGGGCCTCGAACGCCATCCGGAGTATCAGCGCGCGAAGGCCCTGTTTCGGCATCCTGGCGCACTGCTCAGCTTCGAGCTCGCCGACGGCGTTGACATCTGGGCATTCCTGAACGACTTGGACGTCATCGTACGGTCGAGCAACCTTGGCGATAATCGCACACTGGCGATACCGGTTGCGCACACGATCTACTATGAGATGGGGCCAGAACGCCGAGCCAGCATGGGCATCGAGGATTCGCTGATCCGTATATCGGTCGGCATCGAAGAAGTCGACGACCTGTTGACGGATCTGGAAAACGCATTGGCTTAGGAGGCGGGAACGTCCATGGAAAGGCTGGAAGACAAGGTCGCAGTCATTACCGGTGGCGCCGGCGGAATAGGCGTCGCGGCGGCGAAGCTTTTTGCCGCGGAAGGGGCGGATGTTCTGCTCGCCGACCTGAACGAGAGCGCGTTGCGCGATGCCGTTGAGAGCATCGGCAGCAACCGCGTGAGCTACCTTGTCACAGACGTAACCCGGTCCGGCGACAACGACGCGATGATCGCCTGCGCGGAGGAGCGATACGGCGGGTTGGATATCATGCTGGCGAATGCCGGCATCGAAGGTGAACTCGCGCCCATCGTCGACTACGACGAAGCAAGCTTCGATAAAGTCCTCAGCGTGAACGTAAAAGGCGTGTTCCTCGGTCTGAAATCCTCGATCCCGGCATTGGTCAGGCGCGGCGGCGGCAGCATCGTGATCACCTCGTCGGTCGCCGGGGTGGGCGGCGGGCCGGGTATGTCGGCCTACGTCACCAGCAAGCATGCCGTGATCGGTTTGATGCGCTCGGCCGCCCGTGAGTGTGCGGCGCAGAACATTCGGGTGAACACCGTTAACCCATCGCCGGTGGAAACTCGAATGATGCGCAGCATCGAAGACATGATGCCCGGCGAGTCGGAGCAGGCAAAGGGCGCCATGCAGGCGCGCATTCCCCTACAGCGCTACGGTGAGCCCGAAGAGATTGCCAAGGTCATGTTGTTCCTGGCGAGCGACGACAGTTCCTGGGTGACCGGTTCGGTATATATGGCAGACGGCGGCCAGACGGCCTGAGAGGAAACGTGAAACAAGCACTTCTGGAAACCAGCCTCGGCTTGCCCAATCGACGTTCCGGCAAGGTCCGGGACCTCTACGACGTTGAGTTGGAGGGCGGCGATCCGGCGCTGTTGATCATTGCTACGGATCGAATCAGTGCGTTCGACGTGGTGATGGGCAACGGACTTCCGGGTAAGGGCGTCGTTCTCACGCAGATCTCGAAGTTCTGGTTCGACCATTTCTCCGCTGACGTCGATCATCACCTGTTGTCGACCGATGTGGCCGATGTGCCAGGACTCAGCGACGTCGAACGGCAACAACTCGCCGGGCGCATCATGCTGTGCCGCAAGACCGAGGTGGTACCCATCGAGTGCATCGCCCGCGGGTACATCACCGGCAGTGGCTGGAAGGACTACCAGCGTACCGGTGCCGTTTGTGGCATTACCCTTCCCGATAATTTGCGCAACAGTGATCGGCTGGCTGAGCCGTTGTTTACACCGTCCACCAAGGCCGAGAGTGGCCATGATGAGAACATCAGCTTCGAAGAAGGCGCAGCGGTGGTAGGCGGGGAGTTGATGCAATGGCTGGGTGAGATGACCTTGTCGCTTTATTCCAGAGCCCGTGACTATGCCCTGGAGCGCGGCATTATTCTGGCCGATACCAAGTTTGAGTTTGGTCGGCTGCCCGGTCAGGAAACGCCATTGCTCATCGACGAGATCTTTACGCCCGACAGTTCGCGCTTCTGGCCCGCCGATGAGTGGGAACCCGGTGGAGAGCAACCAAGTTTCGACAAACAGATCGTGCGCAACTATCTGGAAACGATCGTTGCGGCAGGGCAGTGGGACAAGACCCGACCCGGCCCGATGCTGCCAGAGGAGGTCATCGAGAACAGCATCGGTCGCTACCTGCAGGCATACGAGTTGCTCACCGGCACGAAGCTCGAGCTTTAACGCCATGAAACACGTGATGCCGGAGCGTGGTACCGATTGGCCCGGATTGAAGCAGACGATGATCGAGCGGGGAGCGGGCGATGCCAAGTGGCGCGAAGGAAAGACGGCGGTGTACGTCTTCAACGCCGGCGAGGATGTCGCACGGGTGCAGCGCGAAGCCTACACCCTGTATATGTCTGAGAACGGCCTTGGGCCGTTGGCGTTCCCAAGCCTGAAACAAATGGAAGACGAGGTCATCGGCATGGGCCTGTCGTTGCTTCATGCGCCCGATGACGCAGCCGGCACAATGACCTCCGGCGGCACAGATTCCATCACGATGGCGGTCAAGGCCGCGCGCGATTACGCAGTGGCCAACCGCGGCGTGGACATCGCGAAGGCCAACATCGTCGCACCGTGGTCCGCTCACCCGGCGTTCGACAAAGCCGCGACTCTGATGCATCTGAGTATCCGGCGGATTCGGGTTGGCGACGATCTGCTCGCCGATAGCCAGGCCATGGCCGGTGCGCTGGATGACGACACCATCATGCTCGTGGGTTCTGCTCCGAGTTTCCCTTACGGGCTGATTGACGACATTGGAGCACTCGGAAGCGTTGCTGCCTCGGCCGGCGTGTGGCTGCACGTGGACGCCTGCGTTGGCGGGTACATTGCTCCGTTTGTGCGGATGAACGGCGTAGATATCGCGGCGTTTGATTTCGCCGTTCCAGCC
>JAYGEV010000087.1:0-11836 GCA_046582225.1 Pseudomonadales bacterium | reverse complement strand
CGACGCTCTTCCGATCTTCTGTTGCGTTGAGAGGTAGTAGAAGATTGGCGGGTTGCCTGTTCGGGTTGTTCGGGTTGGCCACGAGTTTGACGGCAACGGCGCAGGAAAGCCTGGATGCCATCATCATTGATACTGGCTACGACAAGCAGACGAAAATAGCCATTGTGCCGTTTCGTCAGGGCCCGGAGTTTTCTGGCGAGCAACAGATGGCAGACATCGTGGGATTTGATCTTGCTCGCAGTGGACAGTTCGCCGCTATGGACATGGAGAACATGTTGTCGTTTCCGACCGTCCGCGATGAGGTGTTCTTTCGCGACTGGCGAGTGCTCGGTGTTGAGTATCTTGTCATCGGGCGAACGCGTGTCGATCTGGAAGGTAATCTCGAAGTTGGCTACGAGCTGTTTGACGTGTTCAATGAACGGCCGATGATCAACGACCAAAAAACCGCCCTGCGCGGGCAATGGCGCGATGTCGCGCACAAGATCTCAGATGAGGTGTTCGAGGCGATCACCGGTATCCCGGGCGCATTCTCTACGCGCATCATGTACGTGCTGGCGCAGAACGCCGGTTCCCCCAGCGCACGCTTCTCGCTGGAGGTGGCGGATTCAGACGGTGAGCGGACACAGACGTTGTTCAGGTCGACCCAACCGATCATGTCTGCGAGTTGGTCACCCGATGGAAGACGCATCGCGTTTGTCTCCTTCGAGGGTGGCCGGCCGGGAATCGTACTTCAGGATGTCGAAACGGGTACGCGTGAGCGGTTGTCGCGGTACAGGGGAATCAACAGCTCACCGGTTTTTTCGCCGGACGGCAAGCAGCTGGCGATGGTTTTGTCCCGGGACGGTAATCCGGAAATCTACGTCATGAATATGGCTGATCGCAGGTTGCGGCGAATTACCCGCCATCATGCGATCGATACCGAACCGAGTTGGACTCCAGACGGCGAAAATCTGATCTTTACCTCGGATCGAGGGGGCCGTCCGCAAATCTATCAGCTCGAGATGGCGACGAATCTCATTGAACGCTTGACATTTCAGGGAGACTACAATGCGCGCGCGCGCTTGTTGCCCGACGGTAAACATCTGGTGTTCGTACATCGCCACGAGGGTGTGTTTCACATCGCGTGGTTGGATCTGGAGCGCGACGATCTACGGGTACTAACAGCAACATCGCTCGACGAATCTCCATCTCTGGCGCCCAATGGGACCATGCTAATTTATGCGACGCAAGATCGGGGTAGAGGTATACTAGCCGTCGTTTCCATTGACGGACGCGTTAAGTATCGTTTGCCATCATCATCAGGTGATGTGCGCGAGCCCGCCTGGTCTCCCTATATCGATGTTCTTGGGCGGGGGGGGTGAGTTTGCACATCCCCAACTGCGATCACTGGAATCCCAGTAGAAAACAGGAGAAACAAATGACTAAACAGTGGTTACGGAGCTTCTTTGTGATGATGCTCACTGGCCTGATGTTGGCGGGCTGCACAAGTACGGGCACCGAGACGGAACCTACCGAACCTGCGGTTGAACCGGTGGAAACTACGGATACCACGCCAGCGCCAGCGCCAGCGCCAGCGCCGCCTCCGCCAGCGCCAGTTTTTGATGGCAATGGCAACCCGTATGTGGAAGGTACCCAGCGGTTGCTGGCGCGGACCTTCTACTTCGAATACGACCGTGCCGTGATCAGCCCCGACGATTTGTCGGCGCTGGAGATGCACGCAACGATTTTGCGCAACAACCGTGACCGCAGCATCGTCGTTGAGGGACATTGCGACGAGCGAGGTACTCGCGAGTACAACCTCGCTCTTGGTGAGCGCCGTTCTGATGCCGTGCGCGGGTTTCTTACCTCCGCCGGGGTATCACCGCGGCAAATCGAGAACGTAAGCTACGGTGAAGAGCGCCCTGAAGACGCTGGCCACAATGAGTCCGCATGGTCGCGAAATCGGCGCGCGGTAATGATCTATCGGTAGATCATGAGCCCGGGGTTTCAGGATCGATTGAACTGCGCGGCTACGGCCGCGCAGTTTGTTTTTACGGGGGTCCTGGCGATCTCAGTTGCGGTGTTTCCGGCCGCTGTGCTCGCCGCGGTTCCGGTTGTGGAGTCTGTCGCCGGCGACCAGCGTGCAACCCTGCCGGACCCGGCTCCAGGCCCGTTAAGCACCCAAACCCGACCTGTAGAGCCCGGCGCGTCAGGTGACCCACGGCGCCTGTCCGAGTTGTTTTATCAACTGCAGGTATTGCAGCAGGAGGTTCAGGACCTGCGTGGCATGCTCGAAGAGCAGAGCCATCAGCTCAATCGTATCGTCCGCGACCAGCAGGCGCAGTACATCGATCTCGACAGCCGCGTTGCCGCATTGCGCAACAACACTTCTGCCCCGACCATATCCGCGCTTGGGGCCCAGGTTCCCACGTTACCGGCGGCCACAGACGGTGACAGCGAGCGGAAATCGTACACCGATGCGTTCAATCTGATGAAGAACCGGCAATTTGACCAGTCTGCGAATGCTTTCAACACACTCATCGTGGACTATCCCAACGGGCAGTTCACTCCGAACGCGTTTTACTGGCTGGGAGAGCTGTACCTGGCGAAGACCGAGTTTGAAAAAGCCCGTCAATCCTTCACCCAGGTTGCGAACCTGTATCCGGATCATCAGAAGGTGCCAGACGCGCTGTATAAGCTTGGCATTGTCTATCATCGGCTTGGCGACACGCGACGATCTTTAGAATACCTCGACAAGGTGAGTGCGGAGCATCCGCAGAGTTCTGCCGCCAGCCTGGCGCAGAGCTATAGCGCGGAGTTGCGGTGACCGATCCGAATGCGGATCAGCTGCGAATCACTGAAATCTTCTTATCCCTCCAAGGTGAGACGAATACGGTGGGTATGCCCACTGTTTTCGTGCGCCTTACAGGTTGCCCTCTGCGCTGCGGATATTGTGATACTGCCTATGCGTTCAGCGGCGGCGAAGTCATGAGTTCGGCCGAGGTTCTAGAACAGGTGCGCAATTACGCCGTGCCGCGGGTGACCGTCACTGGCGGCGAGCCGTTGGCGCAGCCTGCGTGCCTGGATTTGTTGTCGGCCCTGTGCGATGCCGGCAATGCCGTGTCGCTGGAGACGAGCGGTGCGATGGATGTAAGCGCTGTGGATGCCCGGGTCGTGAAAGTGATGGACCTGAAAACTCCAGGTTCCGCGGAGGTTGCGAGAAATCGCTGGGGGAACCTTGTCCATTGCGGCGCCACCGATCAGATCAAGTTTGTGATCTGCGATCGCCGGGACTACGACTGGGCAAGGCTCAAGTGTGACGAACACGATCTGTTCGCAACAGTTGGGGAGGTGTTGTTCTCTCCAAGTTCTGGTGCGCTTGAGGCCGCCGAGCTTGCGAAGTGGATTCTGGCTGATCGGTTGCCGGTGCGGTTTCAGATCCAGCTGCATAAATACTTGTGGGGAGATGAGCCGGGACGATGACACGAGCACTGGTGCTGTTGTCGGGTGGCTTGGATTCTGCAACGACCCTGGCGCTGGCTCGGGAGCAGAATTTTGACTGCTATGCGATGTCGTTCGCGTACGGGCAGCGACATGCGGTAGAACTGGATGCCGCCGCTGAGATCGCTCGCATCTATGCTGTGGTCGAGCATCGCGTCGTTTCGATCGAGCTTTCGGCTTTTGGCGGCTCGGCGCTTACCGACCCGTCCATCGCGGTGCCAGAATCCCCCACCGATGGAATTCCGGTGACCTACGTTCCCGCACGAAACACGGTGTTTTTGGCCCTCGCGCTTGCATGGGCAGAGGTCCTGGAGGTGCGCGACATCTTCATCGGTGTGAACGCGGTGGATTATTCCGGATACCCGGACTGCCGGCCCGAATTTATTACCGCCTTCGAGAGTCTTGCAAATCTGGCGACCAGGGCTGGAGTGGAGGGCGACCGTTTTCGTGTTCACGCGCCGCTCATCACGCTTTCAAAAGCGGAAATCATTCAGCGCGGGATCGCACTCGGTGTGGATTACAGCAAAACGATATCGTGCTATCAGCCCGACCTGAAGGGTGATGCCTGTGGTAGATGCGAAAGCTGTCGTTTGCGCGCCGAAGGGTTTTCCAACGCTGGCGTGGCCGACCCTACCCGGTATTTTGCCCGCCTCGATTCATAGTTATTCAAAGCCGCATTAAATGCGCGCCTGTTGTCCCTTGCCCGGTAGTTGCATGACGCTGGCTTTGCCTTAGCAGATGCCGCCGGCAGGCCGATCCTCTACGCGAGCCCAAAGAGTAGTCCTTCACCACCGAATCCGGCGGAGTCGTCTACACTCAGTGTGTATCACCAGATCGCGGCTCAACGCGTGGTTCGAGTCCCGTTTTCCGATGCGACTTTGTAACCACATATTCAGGAAAAGGAAGCAAGAACATGGACCGAACCGTAGAAGCTGACTCAGATCTACTTCGAGACCTTCAAGCTCAGCTGGATGCCATTGGTAAATCCCAAGCGGTGATCGAGTTCGATATGGACGGCACCATTCGTGATGCCAACGAGAACTTTTGTGCGACGCTGGGATATGCACTGGACGAGATCAAGGGCCAGCACCACCGGATGTTCGTGGAACCGGGCTATGCAAAGAGTGCGGAGTACTGGGCGTTCTGGGAGCGCCTGAATCGTGGCGAGTATGTGGCCGATGAGTTCAAACGCATTGGCAAGGGTGGTAAGGAAGTCTGGATTCAGGCGTCCTACAACCCGATCCTGGATCTGAACGGCAAGCCGTTCAAGGTGGTGAAGTACGCGACCGATATCAGCGAGCAGAAAGACGCTGAATTCCAGATTCAGAGGTTGATCGACCTTGCGGCGAAGGGCGAGCTTGACGAACGTTTGGATGCCTCCAGCTATGGGGGTTCGATGGCAAATCTCGCGAATAGTTTTAGCACCATGGTCGAGGCGTTCGTCGGCCCGATGCGTGATGTGTCGAAAGTGGTGACGGCGCTTGCAGAAGGTGATCTGTCCACACGGATGGCGGAGGATTACGAAGGTGAATTCGCGGTCCTCAGAGACGCCGCGAATGGCTGTTCAGAGAATTTGTTCGATATGGTCTAGAAAATTCGTGTTGCGTCGACGTCGATCATGCAGTCTTCGGAAGAAATTTCGCGTGCCAACACGGAACTGTCGCAACGCACGGAAGAGCAAGCCTCGAACCTTGAGGAAACTGCTGCCACCATGGAAGAACTCGCAACCACGGTGCAACAGAACGCCGATAGTGCGAGTCAGGCGGAGCAGTTATCCGGCGGTTCCCGCGCCGATGCTGAAAAGGGCGGCGCCGTGGTCGGCTCCGCCGTAGACGCGATGGGTGCGATTAACGATTCGAGCACCAAGATCTCGGACATCATTGGCGTGATCGACGAGATTGCGTTTCAAACCAATCTCCTGGCCCTAAATGCCGCGGTGGAGGCGGCTCGTGCGGGCGACCAGGGGCGTGGATTTGCCGTCGTTGCATCAGAGGTGCGGAACCTGGCACAACGCAGTTCCGAGGCGGCGAAAGAGATCGCGGGGCTCATCAAAGACAGCGCAGCTCGGGTGGAAGAAGGGACCAAGCTCGTCAATGAGTCGGGTGAGACGCTCGCCGAGATTGTCCAATCGGTGACGACGGTTGGTGGCATCATCTCCGAGATTGCGACTGCCAGCGGACAGCAGGCGGCAAGCGTTAATCAGGTGAACTCGGCAGTCACTCAGATGGATTCGATGACCCAGCAGAATGCAGCCATGGTCGAAGAGGCTTCGGCTGCCAGCGTGTCGATGAGTGAAGAAGCCCGGGCCCTGGCCGCGCTGGTGTCGTTCTTCACTTTGGGTGATGACACTGACAGCGGCCACGCGGGTGCCCAGACGAGCGTGCCTGCCGCATAGGCTCAATCGCCCAGAACAGCAAGCCAGTGATCCAGCTCCGTTTCTCCAGCAGGGGGTTGGTGGGTCGTGAGAGACTCGAACTCTCGACCATCGGGTTAAAAGCCCGGTGCTCTACCAACTGAGCTAACGACCCATGTGCTGCACTTGCAGGGAGACGGGACGGAAAAAAAGAGCGCGAATTGTAGTCAGGGATCCGGTGCTTAACAACCCTTGCGCCGATCTTGGGGCGTCAGGCAACAGGGATGGCTCTCACGCAAGCCAGTCTATGCTGGACCGCCATCGATACACCTGACAACGGAACGACCGATGAAATATCTGTATCTGGCATTGGCCGTCATTGGCGCGGTGGTGCCGTACCTGTTCTTTTTTGACTTCATTGATTCTATGGGCTTGGATCTCGCAGCATTCATCGGCGCTTTGTTCGTTAATGGCGCGGCAGGGGGATTCACCGCCGATTTTCTGATCACCTCGGCCGTGTTTTGGATCTACATGTTCAGCTGCGGCAGGGGCCCGGCCCCGTGGCTGTTCATCGCGTTGAATCTGACAATTGGATTGTCGTGTGCCCTGCCGGCATATCTCTACGCATCGACAATCAGGTCTCCGGACCCACTCTGATGCGGTCGCCATCGTCGAAATCTCAACAGGCGTGAAGGGGTGTGAGCCCGGCAGACTGTTTGGCTCTGCCGGATCATTGCAATGCGCACAGCGGCTACCTACAGTGGGCGGGGCACCGCTTCTCGGCGCTGAATCCTTGGTGGGAATAGAGCGAGGAAAATAATGAGGCTCAGTCAGCTAAGCAGATCGATCCAAGGCAAGGTGGCAATTGTCACCGGGGCTGCCAGCGGCATGGGGCGGGCGACCGCCCATCTGTTTGCTGATGAAGGCGCAAGGGTGGCCGCAATGGACGTGAACGCTGAGCCTCTCAATGAGGTGGTCGACGAGATCGTGGCTGCCGGGTACGACGCTAAGGGTTGGGTGCTGGATCTGTCCGACAAAGATGCCATTGTCGAGGTCTTTGAAGACGTTGCCGATCATTTTGGCGGTATAGATATTCTCGTTAACAACGCCGGCATATCTATGTTTGCGCCCATCGACAGCGACGAGTATGAGCATGCCTGGGAGCGTTCGATGTCGGTACTGCTGACGGCCCATACGCGAACCATTCGTGCCGCGCTGCCTTACCTGCGCAAGGCGGAACATCCGCGCATCGTCAACATAGCCTCGACCGAAGGTCTTGGCGCCACCCGCTTTGGCAGCCCCTACACGGCGGCGAAAACGGGCGTGATCGGGCTCACACGTTCACTTGCGGTGGAACTCGGAGGTGAGGGGATCACGGTGAACTGCATCTGTCCAGGCCCGATTCGTACCGGCATGACCGCGAGCATTCCAGATGATGCAAAAGCCGAGTTTGCGCGCCGGCGAGTTGCTCTGCGGCGCTACGCGGATCCCGAGGAGGTTGCCCACGGCACGTTGAGCCTGGTGTTGCCTGCGGCGTGCTTCATCACCGGGGTCACGTTACCCGTGGATGGCGGCCTCACCATCCGCAACGCTTGAGTGGGCCTCGAATCCGGATTGACGCATAAGCGCGCATGAATGGTTGAAGCCAGCGTCGCCAGCGTCTCAGTGAACGACCGCGTATCCCTGCGCACGACGATCGCGTACGGGGCGCCGGGTATTGGCGCCGGCTACATGTACCTAATGCTGAGCCTGTACGTCATGAAGTTCTCCACCGACGTGCTGCTCATTGCTCCAGCGGTGATGGGTGTGATTTTCAGCGTGTCTCGAATCTGGGATGCGATATCCGACCCGATCGTTGGTTATCTGAGCGATCGAACCCGCAGCAGCTTCGGCCGTCGCCGAACCTGGATCGTAGGCAGCATGGTTCCCATTTTCATCGCGTTCATTATGGTGTTCGCGCCGCCGGCATCTCTTAGCGGTGGTGCGTTGATCGCCTGGATGGCGGTTGCGATCATCGGGTTCTATTCCGCTATGACGGTGTTTTTCGTGCCCCATCTGTCCCTGGGTGCGGAACTGTCCGAGAACTACCACGAACGCAGCCGGCTGTTTGGCGTGCGACATGCCTTTTATACATTCGGATCCATAGTGTCGCTCGTCAGTTTCTACCTGCTGATCAGTGCGGAGGAACAGGGCCCGGCTGCGGTTCGCGATACTGCGATGCGGCTGTCGTTTCTGGCGGCGGGCCTGATGGCTGTTCTCATCGTTTTCGCCGTGACCCGCCTGCGTGAGCGTCCCGATTATCAGGGTCGGGTCAACAACAGTCCGTTTCAGGCGTTTGCCGATGTCTGGCGCAACCCTCATGCGCGGTTGCTGATCATCGTCACGTTCATCGAGAATTTAGGATCTGCGGCGATCGGCGCGCTGACGCTGTACGTCGCTCAATACATCGTTGGCGCTGCAATCTGGGCGCCGGCGATTATTCTCTGCTACATGGTTCCGTCGACATTTTCGGTGCCAATGTGGATACCGCTGTCACGCCGTTTTGGCAAGATCCGATTGTGGATATTCTCGATGCTTCTGACCGGCTTTTCCTTCGGGGCCATGTTTGCGCTGCCATTCTTAGAAGGAACCACCGTTAAAATCATCTACATCTCGGTGCTTGCGGCGTTTGCGGGGCTCGCCGCGGGTTGCGGTGGAACCGTGTCGCCATCTATCCAGGGGGATGTGATCGACTATGACGAGTACGTCACCGGCGAGCGCAAGGAAGGTTCCTACTTTGCGGCATGGAACTTCGTGTACAAGGGCGCGTACGGCGTCATGCTGCTGCTCACTGGTTTCGTGCTGCAGTTCTCCGGATTCGTGCCGAATCAGGAGCAGACCATGACGGTTCAGATCGCGATGGTCACTCTATACGGGTTGTTGCCGTTGGTTTGTTACCTGATCGGCGCGGCTTTGTTTTCGCGTTTCAAATTCGATGAGACCGCACACCGGAAGGTCCGTGCGGAACTCGACTGGCGTAAACGTGCGAGCCTGGCTAGCGACCCGTGAAATTTCCCGGCCGGCGTTCGGCCACGGCCTTTACCCCCTCTTTGTGATCTTCGGTTTTCTGCAGGCGGTACTGTTCGCGGAATTCGATATCGGTCTGGAGCTTTACCGCTTCGGCCAGGCCCTCGCGCATTGTCGCGCGCACGGACATAACGGCCAGCGGGGCGTTTTCGGCAATCTCGGCGGCCAGTTCCAGGGCGCGTTCGCGCAGAGACTCCTCGTCGGTGAGCACGTCTGCTAGACCCCACTCGTAGGCCGTTTCGCCGTTGAGTCGGCGACCGGTCATGAACATCAGATTAGCGCGCTGCTGGCCAATGAGTTTTGGCAGCGTGTGGGTAAGCCCGAAGCCGGGATGAAAACCGAGCTTGACGAAGTTGGCGGTAAAGCGCGCCTGGGGGCTCACCACCCGGAAATCGGGCATCACGGCAAGGCCGAAACCGCCGCCGACGGCGGCGCCCTGAATTGCCGCGATCACCGGTTTCCTGGTCGCGAACAGGCGCACGGCTGCGGTGTAGAGTGGATTGCCGTCTGTGGCGGTGCGGGTTTCCCGCTGGGTCTGTTGATCACGATTGCCAAAGTTTGCACCGGCGCAGAAGTGTTTGCCCTGGGCGGCGAGGACCAGAGAACGGACGTTGTCGTCGTTGTCCATCGCTTCGAATGCATCTCCGAGGGCGTTGATCAGATCAACGTCGAAAAAGTTGTTTGGTGGCCGCTGAATCTCGAGCAGCGCTACGTGACCATGGGCCTCAACTGCGACATCGCCGAACGATTGCATGTCTTCTCCTCCCCGGGTAGTCGAATTATCGGATGCGCGCCATTCCGGTTCGCATGTCTCGATTATGACACGCATCGTGCGGCGGTAGCGCTCGCCCGAATCCGTTGACCAGGATTCGCTAATCTGCAACGCTCCGTGGATTCGAGCAGGCCAGGCGGACGAAGCGCAGATGCTGAAGTGGCAGATCGGTGAAGTGAAGATCACCCAGATCGTGGAGTTGACCACGGCGTCGCTGGGTTCGTACCTGCTGCCCCAGGCAGTACCGGAGGTGCTGCGTGAAGTGGGTTGGTTGCGACCCTTTGTCGACGAACAGGGCAGGATCGTACTCAGCGTTCACGCCCTGGTGGTTGAGTCCCAGGGCCAACGATTGATCGTCGACACCTGCATCGGCAACGACAAACAGCGCAGCTACCCACGCTGGAACGGGATGCAGACGGATTTCCTCGACAAACTGACCGCTGCCGGATATCCCCCTGAGTCCATCGATACGGTGATGTGCACGCACATGCATGTGGATCACGTAGGTTGGAATACGCGCCTGCTGAACGACCGCTGGCAGCCGACGTTTGGAAACGCGAGATATTTGTTCGCCGAGCAGGAGTGGGCGTACTGGAAGGACGAACCCCAGGAATTTGGCCCGGTGGTCGAAGACTCCGTGCAACCCATATTCGATGCCGGACTTGCGGATCTGGTGACCCAGACGCACCGGGTCACCGACGAGGTCTGGCTGGAACCGAGCCCCGGCCATACGCCCGGGCACGTGAGCGTGCATATCGCCTCCGGGGGCGAGGAAGCCGTGATCACCGGAGACATGATTCATCACCCGTGTCAGATCGCGCACCCCGAATGGTCGAGCAGCGCGGATTGGGACCAGGATGCGAGCGCGAATACCCGGGACGGTTTTCTGGATCGTTATGCCGATCGTCCGGTGCTGATTATCGGAACGCATTTTGCCGCGCCGACGGCCGGACATATTGTGCGCGACGGCACCACGTTTCGGTTGGACTATTGAGCGCGCGGATAGCGTAAGCGCACTTTCAGGCGAGATTAGCCGTCAGCTGATTCCGTGCATGTGGCGCTTCAGCCATGGGACCGCCAGCATGATCAGGCTGCCGACGGTTACCGGAACCAACACGAGCGCGAGGTAGAATCCGCCCAGGCCGTCGATCAGGAACGTCAGTTCGCCGCGCTCGAGCATCACCGAGTATCGAGCAACAATCCCTGCGGCCAGGTTCGAAAGCGAAAAGGAAAAGAACCACAAGCCCATCATCGCGGATTGCAAATGCGGCGGAGCGAGCTTGGTGACCATGGACAAGCCTACCGGCGACAGGCACAGCTCTCCCCAGGTATAGACGACGTAGGTGATCAACAGCCAGTGTGGACCTGCCAGTTCCCCGTTTCCGGCCTGCATCGCACCGAACACCATCGCGATAAACGCGAGACCCAGCAGCCACAATCCCAGCGCGAATTTGGCGGGCGTGGACGGTTCGAGACCGCGCAGACTTAAGATCACCCACAGCCACGCAAACACAGGCGCGAAGATGATGACGGCCGCCGGATTGGCGGCCTGGTACCAGGTCGCGGGAAAGGGGCTGTCCAACCAACCCCACAACGTGCGATCGGTGCTTTGTGCCGCGAACACGTTCATGGAGCTTCCGGCTTGCTCGAACGCGGTCCAGAACGCAATGTTGCCGACGAACGCCAGGATCAGAATCACTACGATGCGGTGCCACTCCACGCTGCTCAATGGCGGTCGTCGGTCTTTGTTCTGAGATGCGCTCCTGCTGGTGCGGTCTGGCGGCAGGCCTACACCGGGTAGATATTTGTTACGCATGAACTGGTAGAACAGTATTCCAGCAATCATGCCGACGGCCGCAGAGCCGAATCCCCAGTGCCAGCCGACGGTTTCGCCGAGGGTGCCGGCGATGAAGGGTGCGCCGAACGCGCCGATGTTGATTCCCATATAGAAGATCGTGAACCCCGCGTCACGGCGCGGATCGTTGTCGCCGTACAACTGGCCGACCATGACGCTGGCGCAGGGTTTGAAAAATCCGGTGCCGACCACGATCAGCGTCAGCCCGGTCACGAAGCAAAGCAAAGCGCCGGGACCGGTCTGCAGCGTGACGACCTCGCCCGCGCTTACCCCAAACAGTTCCGTGGCTGCAAGGGTGATGTGTCCGGCG
>JAYGEV010000077.1:0-3163 GCA_046582225.1 Pseudomonadales bacterium | reverse complement strand
CATTTTCATGGCTTCCACCACGGCGAGTTCTTCACCCGCTTTTATTTCGTCACCTTCGGCAACAGACAAACGCACCAGCAATCCTGGCATTGGCGAGATCAGGAACTTGCTGGTGTTCGCGTCTTGTTTTTCGAGCATGTGTCGGGTGAGTGCGGCCGTGCCGGGCGTGGTCACCAGCAGGTCCAGCTTCGTACCGGCGTGGAACACCAGGTAGCCAGGTCCATGAACATCGACCTGCACGGTGACAAGCTTGCCATTCACATCGGCGACCACCAGCGGATCGCCGATTCGCCAATCGGTCTTGATCCGATAAATCGCATCTTCATACGACACCTCGAACCCGTGCTCCACGGCGGTGATGCTTAGCGGATAATGCTTCGAGTTGGCAATCACCACCCAGTCCTCGCCGATCTGACGCTCAAAATGGCGGGTCCGCCCGCTGATCTGGGAGTTGCGGTCAACATGACGACGGTGCACGACCGCCGCGATGGCGATCGGCAGCAGCGGATCGACCTGGGGTACGTCCTCGGCGTGAAAGCCGTCTGGGTACTCCTCAGCAATGAAGTTGGTGGTCAGATCACCCGCGCGGAATCTCGGATGATTGACGAGTGCATTGAGGAAGCTCAGGTTGTGTGAGACGCCGCGAATGTAGTAGCTGTCCAGCGCGTCGATCATCAGATCGATGGCGTGCTCACGATTTTCACCGTGAGTGACAAGCTTGGCGATCATTGGATCGTAGAACATGGACACTTCGCTGCCTTCGACGATACCGGTGTCGACGCGGACGTGATCGCTTTCCATGGGTGCGCGATGGTGTGAGAGCCGACCGATCGAAGGCAGGAAATTTCGAAACGGATCCTCTGCATAAACTCTGGCTTCAAGCGCCCAGCCGTTGTGCTGAACGTTCTGCTGGTTGATGGACAGAGCCTCTCCGGCGGCAATACGGATCATGAGTTCGACGAGATCTATACCTGTAACAAGCTCGGTTACGGGATGTTCTACCTGCAATCGAGTATTCATCTCGAGAAAGTAGAAGTTGCGTTCGGCGTCGACAATGAATTCCACCGTTCCGGCGGATTGATAGTCAACGGCTCTGGCAAGTTCGACCGCTTGCTCACCCATGGCCTGACGGGTTGCTTCGTCGAGAAAGGGTGACGGGGATTCCTCAATCACCTTCTGGTGACGACGCTGTATGGAGCACTCGCGCTCGCCAAGAAAAATCGTGTTGCCATGACCGTCGGCCACCACCTGAATCTCGATGTGTCGCGGTTCTTCGATGAATTTCTCAGCGAACATTCGATCGTCGCCAAAGCTGGAACTCGCTTCGTTCTTCGCCCGTTCGAATCCGTCTCTACAGTCATCGTCGTTGGTCACCACCCGCATGCCTTTGCCGCCGCCTCCGGCACTGGCTTTAAGCATCACCGGGTAACCGATCTCCCGGGCGACCTCCACCGCATGATCGGGTCCATCGATGACGTCGGTGTACCCGGGAATGGTGTTGACGCCGGCGTCCTGGGCCAGTCGTTTGGAGGTGATCTTGTCCCCCATGGTGGTGATCGCGTGTTGGCCGGGGCCAATGAACACGATTCCCGCATCTGCGAGCGCTTGCGAAAACTGCGCGTTCTCGGAAAGAAACCCGTACCCGGGATGGACTGCCTCGGCGCCGCGAGCCTTGCAGGCATCGACAATTCTGTCGATGCGAAGATAGCTGTCTGCCGACGGCGCCGGGCCGATTCGGACGGCTTCGTCGGCCATCCGCACGTGCAGAGCCTGGGCGTCGGCATCCGAATAAACGGCCACGGTCTGAATGCCCATGGCACGAGCCGTGCGAATGACGCGGCATGCGATCTCGCCGCGATTAGCAATGAGTATCTTCTTAAACATTAACCACTATCTTATTGTTTTATAAAGGTATGTTTCCATGCTTTCGCCAGGGATTTTCAAGTTTCTTGTCGCGCAGCATAGCGAAAGATCGGCACACCCGCGGCCGGGTATCGCGAGGTAGAAAAATATCGTCAATATAGCCGCGACTGGCGGCGATGAAAGGGTTGGCAAATTTGGCCTGATACTCGTCGCTGCGGGCCTGGATTTTCTGAGCGTCTCCGATGTCACTGCGGAAGATGATTTCGACCGCCCCCTTGGCGCCCATTACAGCGATCTCAGCGCTCGGCCAGGCAAAATTGACATCGCCACGAAGGTGCTTGGATGCCATCACGTCATAGGCACCGCCATATGCTTTGCGGGTGATCAACGTGACCTTGGGCACCGTGCACTCCGCATAAGCGTACAACAGCTTGGCACCTTGTTTGATGATCCCGCCGTACTCCTGGGGTGTGCCGGGCTGAAAGCCGGGTACGTCCACGAGCGTAAGAATCGGGATGTTGAACGCGTCGCAGAAGCGAACGAAGCGTGCGCCTTTCTTTGAGGAATCAATGTCCAGACAACCGGCCAGCACAGCGGGTTGATTGGCAACCACGCCCACCGTTGAACCCTGCAGGCGGATAAACCCAATCACGATGTTCCTGGCGTAGTCTGTTTGCACCTCGAAGAAGTCGCCTTCGTCGGCCACCTTCACGATGACCTCTTTGATGTCGTAGGGTTTCGTCGGATCTGCCGGTACCAGAGTGTCCAGTGACGGCTCGATCCGATCGGCTGGATCATCGCTGGGGAGTCGCGGGGGTTTTTCCCGGTTGTTCGGCGGTAGATAGTCGAAAAACTTTCGGGTCATCAACAGAGTCTCGACGTCGTTCTCAAACGCCAGATCTGCAACGCCGGATTTGGATGTGTGGACCTTGGCGCCACCGAGCTCGTCCGGAGTAACCACTTCGTGGGTGACGGTTTTCACCACATCCGGACCGGTGACGAACATGTAGGAGCTGTCTTTGACCATGAAAATAAAATCGGTCATCGCAGGTGAATAGACGGCGCCGCCCGCACACGGCCCCATGACCAGAGATATTTGGGGCACCACGCCGGAGGCTAATACGTTGCGCTGAAAGATCTCCGCATAACCACCTAAAGAGGCCACGCCTTCCTGGATGCGGGCACCGCCGGAATCATTGAGTCCGATCAACGGCGCTCCCACTTTCATGGCCTGATCCATGACTTTGCAGATTTTCTCTGCGTGGGCTTCGGACAATGCACCGCCAAATACCGTGAAGTC
>JAYGEV010000061.1:0-8712 GCA_046582225.1 Pseudomonadales bacterium | reverse complement strand
ATAGAAACCCATGGGCAGGCTGTTCAGGAGCCCGCAATAAAACGCGGCAGGCTCATGGCACTTCAGCCATGCAGAGATGTAAACCAGCAGCGCAAAGCTCGCTGCGTGTGATTCGGGGAAACCGTACTCCCCGAAACCCTGAATCTGTTTGAACACCCGTTCGGCAAATTCGCGGTCGTGGCCCCGGGCCAGCATGCCGTTGATGAGCTTCTTTTCGAAATGCTCGAGGCCGCCGCGGCGCTTCCAGGCGGCCATGGCCCGGCGCAACTGGTCTGCCTCGCCGCCGGAAAAGCCTGCGGCCACCATGGCGAGCTCGATCACCTGCTCCTGAAAGATCGGCACCCCCAGAGTGCGTTCCAATACCTTGCGCACCGCATCGTTGGAGTAGTGCACCGGCTCCAAACCCTGCCGACGACGCGGGTACGGATGCACCATGTCACCCTGAATGGGCCCGGGACGCACAATGGCCACCTCAATCACCAGATCGTAAAACTGCTGCGGGCGCAGTCGCGGCAGCATGGCCATTTGCGCTCGGGATTCCACCTGGAAAACCCCCACGCTGTCGCCGCGCTGCAGCATCTGATAGGTCTCGGGGTCTTCAGGCGGTATCCGGGCCACAGTGAGGTCGGTACCACGGTGCGCGTTCAGGGCCGTGAGCGCCTTGCGGATAGCGGTGAGCATACCCAGCCCGAGCACGTCGACCTTTAACAACCCCAGCGCCTCCAGGTCGTATTTGTCCCATTGGATGATGGTGCGGTCTTCCATGGCGGCATTTTCTACCGGTACCAGCTGTGCCAACGGTCCACGGGAGATGATGAAGCCGCCTACGTGCTGGGAAAGATGGCGGGGAAAGCCAAGGATTTCATTCACGAAGTACAGGAACTGTTCGACGACCTGACTGGAAGGGTCGAGGCCCGCTGCAGCGAAACGCTGATCGAGGACTTCGCGTTTATCCCACCAGGCGAGCGACTTGGCCAGCAGGTTTACCAGGTCCAGATCCATGCCCAGCGCCTTGCCTACATCGCGAATAGCGCTCTTCGGGCGATAGGTGATCAAGGTGGCCGCCAGTGCTGCGCGATCGCGCCCGTAGCGTTTGTAGATGTACTGAATAACCTCCTCGCGGCGCTCGTGCTCGAAATCGACGTCGATGTCCGGCGGCTCGTCACGCTCCTTGGATACGAAGCGTTCAAACAGCAGGTGCATGCGCGAGGGATCCACCTCGGTGATATGCAGGCAGTAGCACACAGCGGAGTTGGCAGCCGAGCCACGCCCCTGGCAGAGAATGTGCTGGCTGCGGGCAAACTGCACGATGTCCTGCACCGTGAGGAAAAAGTATTCGAAGCGAAGCTCTTTAATGAGCGCAAGCTCCCGGCCGATGAGCTCGACGGTATCTGCCGGCACCCCATCCGGCCAGCGCTCAGCAGCGCCCGCCAGGGTGAGCTGTTCGAGATACTCGCTGGGGCTAAGGTGTGGTGGCACCAGCTCCTCGGGATATTCGTAGCGCAGCTCGTTCAGCGAAAACTGACAACGCTCGGCGATGTGACAGGACTCAGCGAGCATTTCGGGTGGATACAGCGTCTTAAGAGTTGCGACAGAACGAAGACAGCGCTCGGCATTGTTCTGCGCCGCCAGGCCCAGTTCGGCAACAGTGGTCTTCAGGCGGATGGCGCTGAGCACATCCTGCAGCGATTGCCGCTGCGAAACATGAATGTGCACGTTATTGCTGGCCACGATGGGCAGATCCAGGCGCATAGACAGGATGAGCGCGTTGGCGGTCTTGTCGAGATCCTGATCCTCGTGAAAGAGTTCCAGCGCGATCCACAGCTGGGGCCACAACGCCTGGAGCCGCCTGCCCTGATCCATGAGCGTCTGGATATCGGTGGCTTCTGGCACCCACAACGCCAGACACTCATCAATGCCCCAGCTGAAATCATCGAGCGTGGCCCGGTATTCGCCCTTGGGTGAGCGGCGCCTGAGCTTGGTGATGAGAGCTGCAAGCTGACCGTAAGCGCTGCGATCCGGGGCCAGTAAAATCAGGCAGATGCCTTCGGCCAGGTGAAACTCGGTACCCACGATGAGCTTGATGCCGAATTCCCGGGCTGCCATGTGGGCCTTGACCACCCCCGCAAACGAACATTCGTCGGTGATCGCGATGGCGCGGTAACCGAGCTTCGCGGCACGCTCGACCAGCTCTTCGGGATGAGAGGCGCCACGTAGAAAGCTGTAGTTGCTGATGCAGTGCAGCTCAGCAAACTCTTTTGATGAAGAGTCTGACGAAGGATCAGGCGAAATAACCATGCAGATACCACTGATCCTGGGCGTGCTCCTGCGAATCCTCCTGCCTGTTCTCCTCTCTGTTTTCCTGTTTATTGAGGAAGGCCCAGCATTCGGCTCCGTTCTTATGCCGGGCGACGTAGTAGTCACGATGGATACCCTGCTGCCACCAGGCCGTCTTGATGCGCTCCGGCCCCCGCAGCAGTGTCAGATCGCTGCGGGTCACGGCGCGTGGAGGATCGAACAACCACAAAGGGCGTTTGAGTTGCGGAGGCTCGTTGCCGCTTGCTTTACCCATGCTCGGTAACGACATGCGCCAGGCCTGCTCCGGACTGTGCTGGTCGACCACGCAAATACCGTGGCAGGCCCGGTTGCCGAGCCGGGCCCGAAGCTGGTCTACGAGTTCGCTGATTTCGGCAGGGGCGGCTCCCTGATTGATGCCCTGGTTGAAAGAGGTTTGGAACAATTCATGGCTATCAGTGCACCATGGCACCAGCCGCCTGGCCATAAGGCCGAGGGTTAAGACGTCCTCGGGCAGCTGCGCGCCTTCGAGCTTCAGCCGGGTGATGTTGAGAAAGGCCTCCTGGCTTTGCTGAGCCTGGGCAAAGCTGACGGGAAGGGTGACCGCGTTAGAAGACGAATGGCCCTGGAACCGCCAACGAATCTGTTCGGCGCCCATCTGGCGACCGACCAGCCACACATGCAGCTCACCAAGAAGCCGCTGCATCGGGAAGAGCAGGGCGTCTTTGTTGTTGATCGGCTCCAGCAGATGCAGGCTGTTGGCAAACGTTGCCGATGGCACGATGCCCTCGCGTGGGTCGGGCAGGCGCCCCGTAAGCCTGTGTAGAAAATTCAGCAGCCCGGGCCCGAATCGCTGCGCAAGCTCGGTTTCCGGCAGCGCGAGCAGCGGACCCAGGGTGTGAATGCCCATATTGGCAAAGCGCTCCTGGGTGACTGAATCCAACTCCGTAAACTGCAGCCCCGCATCGGCCAGATTCCGCTGCTGTGACCAGGCGAGTGTGAGGGCAGCTGAAGGCGTCTTTGCCTTTTGCAGCAGCGTCCGGTGCCCCAGGAATTCGCACAAGGTCTCGATCTGGCGTTTCAAATCCTTAAGGCCGCTAAACAGGTTCAGGCTGCCGCTCACCTCCAGCACCAGCGAATGGGGCAGTTGCAGAGATACTTGAGACGTGAAGCGGTATAAGGCCTCGGCCAGAAACCTCAACCGTTGCTGCTCTTTGCCCGCATCTCGATTGCAGTGGTTGAGGCCTACAGCAATGCTGTGCGCGGTGGCCAGGGTGCTGCCCAGGCCAATGCCGGCCTGGATAGCGGCAGCATTGCGCAGAATCACCCGATTGTTTTCGACAAGCACCCGCGGGTGCCGTAGGAGCGGACTCCGTCCGCGAACGGAGTCCGCTCCTACGGGGAATATCTCCAGCCCCAGATCGGGGAAATGCAGGCCAAGCCAGAGCATCAGTGGATGACCCGGGCGTCGGATCGCTGAGGCCTGGCCAGCACTAACCGGGCGTGGCTCTCCGCACTAATCGCTTGATCGGTTGCGCGGTTCTCATGCAGGCTTCGGCCCCCCTGCATACTTCGACCCCCCTTCAGGCTTCGCCACAGAGCAAGCTGCTCGCGTATTTCCTCCGGCTTTCGCGCATCTGACACCGACAGCTGCACCCCGGCTACCGGCCAGCCGCCCCGGCGCTTGTTGATGGATACGGTCAGTTCACCGAGCTCCTGATCACGAAGTGGGGTGCTCATCTGCAATCTGAGCTCAGCCATGGAGTTCTGCGCCGCCGCCTGCTCGGGGCGGAATAAGCAGGTGAACGTGCGGCCCTGCCTGGCCGCAAGCTGCAGGCGTCGAGTATCTTTGACCTTGAGCTTGCGCTCATCCAGCCAGCCCAGAACCACGCTGCAGCTCCCCGATTTGCTGGTCCGCTCCAAAGCCCATAACGCATCTTTGTGATCTTTAGGGTGAATGAGCAGGATCTTGCTGATATCGATGCCCAGAGCGCTGAGGGCCGGTGCGTAAGGCACGAAAGGTGGGTTGACCCAGGCGATCCAGCGCGCTTCGTTGTGGCTGAGGTGCTCGAGCAGGGGGGCCAGCAATCGCAGCTCACCCACTCCTGTGGTACTGAGCAAAAACTCGCCTAAGCCCGCCCGTGGCCAGCCGTTGCCAGGCAGATGCGTATCCAGCAGGGGGAAGCCAGTGCTCAGGGTCTCCGGAGTTCGAGAAAACTGCCCTGCGCGCCACAGGTCGGGGTGTTTCAGCAGATTCGAAGCATCCGGATTCATCAGAGATACTGTATATTTATACAGGGGTCGACCAGATTACCTGTATAAATATACAGTATCAAGCGCTTCTCAAACGCTTCGCAAAAGAAAGCTAATCAGCCAGAACTTTCCCACGGCCAATGCCGTAGTAGTCAAATCCCAGCTGCCGCAGATAATCAGGATCGTAAAGATTGCGGCCGTCGAAGATCGCCGGCTCGCTCAAACGCCCGCGGATGTCCTGAAAATCCGGGCTGCGGAACTCGTTCCATTCCGTAATGACGATCAGGCCGTCCGCTCCATCCAGCGTGTCATCACGCGTGCTGCACAACTCAAGCTCTTCGCGCTCACCGTACAGTCGCCTGGCTTCGTCCATGGCCGCGGGATCGTAGGCCCGAACTCGAACCGGCCGCGAACAGCCGCTCCATGATGGTGCAGCTGGGCGCATTACGCATGTCGTCGGTATTCGGTTTAAAGGCAAGGCCCCATAACGCAAAGGTCCGGCCTGCGAGCTTGCCCTTGAAATGTCCTTTGAGCTTTTCGAACAGCACGCCTTTCTGCCGCTGGTTGACCGCTTCCACCCCTTTGACGATCGCGGCGTCGTACCCTGCTTCGCTGGCGGTATGAATCAACGCCTTCACATCCTTGGGAAAACATGAGCCTCCGTAACCACTACCCGCGTAGATAAAGTTATAGCCGATGCGCGGATCGGTGCCGATGCCGCGACGCACGGCTTCAATATCGGCGCCTAACCGGTCTGCCAGATTTGCCAGTTCGTTCATCAGGCTGATGCGGGTCGCAAGCATCACGTTGGCCGCATATTTGGTGAGCTCTGCTGAGCGGATGTCCATGTGAACGATCTTGTCATGGTTGCGATTGAAGGGTGCATACAGCGCTTCCATGGCCGTCGTTGATCGCGGATTAGTCGAACCGATGACGATGCGGTCCGGCTTCACGAAATCATTGATGGCCGCGCCTTCTTTGAGAAACTCGGGGTTCGAAACCACATCAAACTCGACCTCAGCGGCGCGAACTTTCAATGCCACCTCGATGGCGGCCCGCACCTGATCGGCCGTCCCGACGGGTACGGTGGACTTATCGACGATCACTTTTGGTGTGGTCATGTGCTCACCGATGGTCGTGGCGACGCTGAGCACGTGGCTGAGATCAGCGGAGCCGTCCTCATCGGCCGGCGTACCAACCGCGACGAATAAAATTTCGCCGTGCTCGACGCCGTGTTTGAGGTCTGTGCTGAAGTTCAGCCGGTCACTGGCCGCGTTAGCGAGCACCATCTGCTCGAGGCCGGGCTCGAAGATCGGGATCTCGCCGGCATTTAAGCCCGCGACCTTTTCAGCGTCGATGTCAACACACAGCACGTCGTTGCCCATTTCTGCAAAGCAGGTGCCGGTGACCAGGCCCACATACCCGGTCCCAAACATCGTGATTTTCGTGCTGACAACCCCTGCTGCCTGTCGTTCAAAGAACGGCCTCGATCAGGAACGGGCCGGGTGTCGCAAAGCTCTCCGCGAGCGCTGCGTTGAAAGATTCTGCGTCGCGAACCTGGAGCGCGGGTACACCCATGCCCTTGGCCAGGCTGACCCATTCCAGGTCCGGTCTGGACAGCTCGAGCATGTCCATGGCCTTGCGCCCCGGATTGTGCGCACCCACCCGCATGAATTCCACCTGCAGGATCGCGTATTTACGATTCGCAAACAAAATCGTCGTCACGTCCAACTGCTCGCGGGCCATGGTCCAGAGCGCCTGGAGCGTATACATGCCACTGCCGTCGGCCTGCAAGGCTACCACCCGTCGGTCTGGAACCGCGATCGCCGCGCCTGTGGCCACCGGCAGTCCCATACCGATCGCACCCCCGGTGAGGTCCAGCATGTCGTGCGGTGCTGAATTCGCCAGGATCGCCGACATCGCGAATCCGGAGGTGGCTGCCTCATTGACCAGTACCGCATTGTCCGGCAGCAGCGCGCCCAGGGCCTGGGCGATGCTGGTTGGACTGAGCTCGCCAGTCGGCAAAGCCGGCTGCACCCGTTCGGAAACCACCGGAGCCTGGCCTGTAGCACCGACCGCTTCGGCCAGAGCTTCCAGTGCGGCAATAGTGTCCTGGCCAGGCAGACTCAATTGCACCGCACGAGCACCGTCGGGCGTCAGTTCGCTGGCGCGCCCCGGATATGCAAAGAAACTCACGGGCGCCTTGGTGTCCACAAGAATCAGGTGCCGGGTACCGGCCAGCGCTTCTTCGGCCTGTTCGGCGAAGTAGGGCAGGCGCGGAACAGGCGTTCGCCCAGCGCCTCCGGGGATCCGGGCGATGAACGTGTCTCCGAGAATCGACGCGCCGCAATGGTCGGCGATTCGGCTGACCAGCCGCTGGCCGGCCTCGCTGACACCGGCGCCATTGAGCAGAAATGTACAGCGCTCGCCCGAAGCCAGCGCTTTGGCGGCTGCGTCGATGTTGGCGGCATCAACGGACTCACGCTGCGCCGCGGGTAACGCACCAACCGGTTCCGCAGGCTCGCTCCAGGCGGTGTCCGCGGGCAGGATCAGCGTCGCGATCTGCCCCGGCGGGCCCATAGCCGCCTGCACCGCACGGGCACCGTCTGTGGCCACCGAATTCGCGCTTTCCGATACCGTCATCCAACCGGAAACCGGACGCGCAAATCCCTCGATGTCGGACGTCAGCGGGGCGTCCAGGTGTCGATGGAAGGTTGCATGCTCACCCACGACATTGACGATCGGCGACAGTGCGCGCCGTGCGTTGTGCAGATTGGCCAGACCGTTGGCGAGTCCCGGCCCCAGATGCAGCAACGTACAAGCCGGTTTGCCGGCCATGCGCGCATAACCATCCGCGGCTCCGGTCACGACGCCTTCGAACAGACCCAGAATGGCGCGCATGGCATCTTGAGTATCCAGAGCTGCCACAAAGTGCATCTCTGAGGTGCCGGGGTTGGTAAAGCACACCTCAACCCCTGCGTCCACGAACGTCTTCAGCAGGCTTTGCGCTCCATTCATAGCATGACTACCAGCTTTGATTTAGCGGCAGTGTATGTGGGCGCTGCAAAGCATTGCAATTCGGCAGCGATCAATTAGGCTCCAGCGACTTCTTCATTCCGAAACCAATCGAACAATATGAGCTACGACTACGACCTGTTTGTAATCGGCGCGGGCTCCGGCGGAGTCCGTGCGAGTCGCATTTCGGCCGGCTACGGCGCGCGGGTCGCCGTTGCCGAGAGTACCTACCTCGGCGGTACCTGCGTCAATGTGGGTTGCGTACCGAAAAAACTGTTCGTGTATGGATCGCACTTTCACGAGGATTTTGAAGATGCCGCCGCTTACGGGTGGGATGTGAAGCCCAGCGATTTTGACTGGCCGCGATTGCGCGACAACAAAACCCACGAGATCGAGCGTTTAAACGGCGTTTATCAGAGTCTCCTCGACGGAGCTGGGGTGGATACGAAATTCGGCACGGCGCGCCTGAAAGACGCACACACGATTGTGATCGACGAGTCCGAGTTCACCGCCGAAAACATTCTAGTCGCGACCGGAGGCTGGCCCGTAGTCCCCGAGGTCGCAGGAAAGGAACACGTCATCACCTCGAACGAGGCGTTCTACCTCGACCGATTTCCCGACAGGATCGTCATCGTCGGGGGCGGCTACATCGCGGTGGAATTCGCCGGGATTTTTTGCGGCCTCGGCGCAGAGACCGAGCTGGTCTATCGAGGCCCGATGTTTCTGCGCGGATTCGACGACGACGTTCGCGAGTTTGTTGCCGCAGAACTGCGCAAGAAGGGTGTGAAACTGCGTTTTGAGACCACCGTGGAGAAAATCGAAAAAGACGGTGACGCGAGGAGGTTGCATCTTACCGGCGGCGAGACCATCGACGCGGATCTTGTCATGTATGCCACCGGCCGCAAGCCGAACACCAAAGGGCTGGGGCTCGAACATATCGGGGTTGCACTCAACGCGGCGGGTGCCATCGAGGTCAACGAGTTTTATCAAACCTCCGTGCCGAACATTTACGCGTTGGGAGATGTGATTGATCGAGTCCAGCTCACGCCCGTCGCCATTGCCGAAGGCATGTGCCTTGCCGCTAATCTGTTCACCGACCGAGAAGCGTGCGCGGTCAACTACGACAACATTCCCACCGCCGTATTCTGC
>JAYGEV010000042.1:0-2083 GCA_046582225.1 Pseudomonadales bacterium | reverse complement strand
TCCGGGGTGGAAGGCACCTTGGCGGTATGCACCGAGCCGCTTTGCGAATCGATGAGCAGCACATCGGTGAAGGTACCGCCCACATCCACGCCGAGTTTGTAGGTCATTGTCCCACCACGCCGACAGACCCGCCCTGGGGTGTTCTGCCGAGTTGCCATGCCAGCGATCGACCACCGAGATCATGAGCAACCAGCGTGCGTGCAAGCTCTACCACATCCAGCAGGCGGGCCATGTCGATGCCAGTGTGGAACCCCGCCTGCTCCAGCATCGAAGCCAGATCTTCGGTGGCCAGATTGCCCGCCGCACCCGGGGCGAATGGGCAGCCGCCCAGCCCGCCGATGCTGGAGTCGAATTTACGAATTCCGCACTCCAGCGCCTGCCACGCGTTGGCGAGCGCGAGCGCGCGGGTGTCGTGAAAGTGCGCCGACAGCTTCTCGGCTCCGAACGCTGCGACAAGGCGCGAAAACAAAGATTTGACCTGGCGCGGATTTGCAGCGCCGATGGTATCAGCGACGATGACCTCCACCGCGCCTGCGCTGAACATGCGCGCGGTCAGATCCTCGATGCGCGAGTCAGGAACGGGGCCCTCGTAAGGACATTCAACCGCAACCGAGACATACGCACGCGCGTTGACCCCGTCCTCGCATGCACGACCCACGATTTCCTCGCAGACTCGCAGCGTTGTGTCCAGGTCCATGTTAACGTTTTTCTGGTTCATGGTGTCTGTGGCGGAAAGCACCACCGCCACGGATCGAATACCAGCTTTCAACGCAAGCTCATAGCCTTTGTGATTGGGTATCAACGCGCTGAAGTCTGCGCTGGTCAGATCCAGCGCCGCGACGACCTGTTCGGCGCCCGCCATCTTTGGCACTGCCTTCGGGCTTACGAAGCTGACCACCTCCACCGCCGGTACGCCGGCGCTCACGAGCGCCTCAATCAGGGCGACGCGGTCAGCCGGGGCGACGGAGCCGGGATCGTTCTGTAACCCGTCCCGGGGCCCCACATCGTTGATGATCACGGTATCCATGCTGTCACTTACCCCCTTAAGCGTTCAGGTTACCCGATTACGCCCGCTTCAATGCCTGTATTGATCTCGGCCTCTGTCATGCCCGCCCAGCTGGAAAAAACCTCCTGGGTATGCGCACCGAGCAGCGGTGGTGGCGCGAAGCTCTCTGCCGGCGTGGCGGACAGTTTGATCGGGTTGCCGGGCACCTTGACCCGGCCACCCTCGGGATGTTCCACCTCAACCACCATGTTGCGGTGCTGTATCTGCGGATCGACCAGCGCTTGAGCGAAATTGTTCACGCGAGCACAGGGTATTCGCGCCGCTTCGAGTTCTTCCAGCCAGGTCTCGGCAGGTCTGGTCTTGAGCCTTGCTTCGATCACTTTCTCTATATGTGCCTGCTTCTTCAAACGTTCGGGAGCAGTCGCAAATTCCGGCGTACGGAGTTCTTCGATTTCCAGCACGTCGCACAGCGCCGGCCAGAACCTGTCACCAATGACCGCGATGATGATCGTGTCGTCCGCAGTTTCAAAGGTGTTGTAGGGCGTGTGCACGAAGTGACCGTTGCCAATCGGTCCCGGTATCTGCCCGGACATCGTGTACATCGTGGCCATGTAGTTGAGCATGCTCACCTGCACATCGAGCATGGAGATGTCCACATGCTGGCCCTCACCGGTCTGGGCGCGCGCCAGCAGTGCTGCCTGAATCCCCATGACCGCAAACATCCCACCGCCCAGATCGCCAATGGGAATCCCGGCGCGCACCATCTCACCTGGCCCGGCTCCGGTGATGGACATGCCGCCGCCAAGGCCCTGCACGATCTGGTCGAACGCCGGACGCCGGTAGTTGGGTCCGTCCTCGCCGAAGCCGGACACGGAGCAGGTGATGATGCGTGGATTAATCGCAGCCAGCGTGTTGTGATCAACATGCAGGCGCTTGGTGACATCGGCCGAGAAGTTGTCCAGCACCACATCGGCCGCCTCGACCAGTGCATAAAAGAAGCTGCGCCCGGACTCCGACTTGAGATCGATCGCAACGCTGCGTTTGTTGCGATTAAGGGTGAAAAAATAAGCCCCCATG
>JAYGEV010000011.1:0-2854 GCA_046582225.1 Pseudomonadales bacterium | reverse complement strand
ATCAGCTTGGCTACGGCAATACCAATCCCCTGCTCGGCAGATCACGCTGGAACGTTTCCCTCACAAAAACAGGCTATCTCACCGAAGCCGGGCGGTGCCTGGTGATGGTCGTCGAAATGGATGGAAGAAACGTCGCCGTGGCGCTGTTGAATTCCTTTGGCAAACGATCGCCGCTGGGAGACGCGGGCCGCATTCGCCGCTGGCTGGAAACCGGCACGCAGAGCACCGTGGCGAACGCAGCTCGCGATTACGAAAGCCGCATGCTCAGGAGCTACGGACTGGAATAGCACAGAGGGACAAGCGATGGAACTGGGACTCAAAGGAAGATGTGCAATTGTCGTGGGTGGCAGCCGCGGCATCGGCAAAGCAATCGCCATCGAACTGGCCAGCGAGGGGGTCGATCTGGTGATTGCCGCGCGCAACGCTGAGCGCCTGGGGAACACCGCAAAAGAAATCGCCGCTGATACCGGGCAGCGTGTTCATCCCGTTGTCTGCGACGTCACCAGCCGCGACCAGGTCGATGCCATGGTGACCGAAGCGGCCGAGTTCCTGGGGAGCCTCAACATTCTCATCAACAGCGGGTCCGCGCCAGGCGGCTCAGCCACCGCTGTGGGATACATCGACACCATCGTCGATGAGGATTTCCTTGACGACTTCAATGTGAAATACATGGGCGCCCTGCGCTGTGCGCGAGCCTGCATCCCGCATCTCGAACAGGCGGGCTGGGGTCGCATCATCAACATCAGCGGCTTGAACGCGCGGATCGCGGGCAATCTTTCCGGGGGCGCGCGCAATACCTCACTGGTGCATTTCACCAAGACCCTGGCGACGCAACTCGGCCGCAGCGGCATCACGGTGAACTGCATCCACCCCGGCATTACGCGTACCGAACGCACCGCCGGCATGCTTGCCGAGCGCGCCGAACGTCACGGCGCAACCCCACAGGAGATCGAGGCAAACGACTTTGCCAAAGCCAGCCCGCGCACCAACGCCATCGGACGCATGGTGGACGCCCGGGAAATCGGCCACCTCGCGACGTTCCTTTGTTCCGACAAAGCCTGGGCCATAACCGGCGAAGTGATCGCCGCAGACGGAGGCGGGGGCTCGTCAGTGTATTACTGATCCTGAATCGAAATAGTGGTAGGTTGGCGTCAAATGGCGTGGAGAAAGAGCATGGGTAGAATCCGGTTCACGAATGCGAATCTGCTTGATGGAGAAAATCCCGCAAAGAGCGCATCCACGGTGGTGGTCGACGGCGAGCAGATCGTCGAAGCAGGACCCGCCGAATCGATCAAACCCGCCGGCCAGGACCGGGTCGTCGACCTGCAGGGGCGTACGTTGATGCCCGGTATGGTCATGGGCCATTACCACGGGGTCTATCGCGACTACGGCGGAGGCAGCGGAATCTCCCCGGAAGGCTCGCCGGTGGAGCAGGCCTATGTCGCGCTCAGTAATTCCCAGATCGCGTTGCGATGCGGCTATACCAGCCTCATCAGCGCGGGAACCAACCACAGCATCGACACTCAGCTGGCCGACGCCATCGACGCCGGCGACGTGGTCGGCCCACGGGTCATCTCCTCGGGCCGGAATCTGATGCATGTCGACTCGCCAGTACCCGGCGGTCTGGAGGGCGAAGAGATGTGCATGGCATCCGGCCCCGATGCCTTTCGCGAGGGCGCGTTACGCGACCTTGAGCGCGGCGCCAAAATACTCAAAATTTATGCCAGTGGTGGTCACGGCGCCGGCCTGTCACCCGGCATGACCGCAGCGGAAATCGAAATCGTGGTTACCACCGCTCATGCACATGGCGCCCGGGTGCGCGCTCATGTCGCGGGACGAGACAACGTGCTCGAATGCGTAAGGCTCGGCGTTGACATTATCGATCACGCCGACGGCGCCGACGAGGAATGCATTAAGGCGTTTCTCGAACACGATTGCTTTGTGCTGCCGAGCATGTACCTCCTGCTACGGGTAGCAGAACTCGGCGGCAACGCATTTGGTTTCGAAACCGATCTGAAAGAGTTCAACTATATGTGTGGCGCGTTGCCGGGCCTCGAAGCCGCCGGCGTCAAGCTGGTGCCCGGTGATGACTTCGGCGTGTGGCAGATACCCCATGGAACTTACGCCGAAGAACTGGTCTGCTACGTCGAACGCGCGCAGATCTCGCCGCTCAACGTGATCAAGTGGTCCACGCGCTATGGCGGCGAGATGACCGGCGTGCCCAACCTCGGCACCATCGCCCCCGGAAACCTCGCCGATCTGTTGATTGTCGACGGCGACCCTTCTGCGGATATTTCCATTCTGACCCAACCTGAGCGATTGGAAGCGGTGTTCCGAAGTGGCGCCCTTGTCAGCGGCGAGCTTCCAGAGCGCACGGCCGTGGCTGCGTGAATCACGCGGCTGAGCTGACCCACGCGCTCAGTCGAACAGGTTAGCAAGCCGCTTTTTCATTGCATCCGCGATATACAGCGCGACGGCCTGCAGTGTGCTGGTCGGATTCACCCCTGCAGACGTGACGAAAACACTGCTGTCGACCACGAAAAGATTTTTTACATCGTGGCTGCGTCCCCATTCGTTGACCACTGAGTGTGCCGGGTCCGTGCCCATTCTCGCAGTCCCCATGGCGTGACCGCTGGTCACACCGTTGGTCACCGGCGGACTGACCTCCACCGCGCCCGCGGCACGCAACACTTCCTGGGCGCGAAGTCCCGCATGCTCCAGCAACATTGTGCTGTTCTCGCCGAGTGTGTAGCTGATTTTGGCGCCTGGAATACCATTCGAATCTGCATTTGCGGAATCCAGGGTTACAGTGTTGTGTGCCTCGGGTAGATCTTCACCCACCGCGACAATGGAC
>JAYGEV010000583.1:0-2472 GCA_046582225.1 Pseudomonadales bacterium | reverse complement strand
TTCCGATCTGGAGACCAGATAGTAGGAATTGCACCCCTTGGTCGCCTCTATGTTGACGCAGCACCCGCCCGGCGGGATCACCGGACCCCAGCTGACGTTCAAAAAATGCTGAATCAACGTCTCGATATCCAGCATCGTGCGTTCCCTGACCGGCGGCGTGGTCTGCGGATGTGATGCCTTGTATGGCCCGGACGGCATGTTATCCAGGCATTGCCGAATGATGCGCAGGCTCTGGCGCATCTCCTCGACCCGCACCAGGACGCGATCGTAACAATCACCCTTGGTTCCGGTCGGGACCTCAAACTCGAACTGATCGTAACCGCTGTACGGGCGTTTTTTTCGCAGATCCCAGTCACACCCGGTGGCGCGCAGACCGGGACCGGTGACGCCCCATTCCAGAGCCTCGGCGGTATCGTACGCACCAATGTCGATGCTGCGGCGTTTGAAGATTCCGTTGCGAATCGTCATCTTGTCGTAGTGGTCCAGACGCGCCGGCATGTAGTCGACAAAGTCGCGAACCATGGTGTCCCAACCATCGGGAAGATCCTGACATACGCCACCGATCCGAAACCAGCTCGGATGCATGCGCCCACCGGTGATAGCCTCGATGATGCTGAGCAGCCGTTCCCGGTCGATGAACATGTAGAAAACCGGCGACATCTGACCCAGGTCCTGGGCGTAGGTGCCGTAGAACAGCAGATGGCTCGAGATCCGAAAGAATTCGGCGAGCATGATGCGAATCATCTGCGCGCGCGGCGGAACCTCTATGCCAGCCAGTTTCTCAACCGCCATCACATAGGGAAGGTTATTCATCACCCCGCCGAGGTAATCGATACGATCGGTGTACGGAATATACGTATGCCAGGACTGCCGCTCGGCCATTTTTTCAGAAGCGCGGTGGTGGTAGCCGATATCGGGCACCGCATCGACAATTACCTCACCGTCGAGCTGCAGCGCGATGCGAAACACACCGTGCACGCTCGGGTGATTGGGCCCGAGATTGAGGAACATAAAATCGGTGTGCTTGGCCTGCTGAGACATGCCCCAATCTTCAGGCACGAAGCGCAGCTCTTCCTGCTGAGCGTCGAGAAATTCGTCGCTCATCGCAAACGGATCCATCTCGGTGGCTCTGGCGGGATGTTCCTTGCGAAGCGGATGTCCTTCCCATTGCGGCGGCGTCAATATTCGCCGCAGATTCGGATGCCCTTCGAAGTGGATGCCGAACATGTCGAACGCTTCGCGCTCGTACCAGTTGGCGGCGGGCCACACCCCGGTCAACGTCGGGATACTCAGATCGTCATCCTGCAGAGCGACCTTGATCCGGACATCCGCGTTGCGTTCCAAAGAAGTCAGGTGGTAGAACGCGGTGAAATCCGAATCCGGCTGATCCGCGCGATGTTCGCGCGTCCGCTCGTCGATGGCAGAAACGTCGAACAGCAGCGGGAACGGCCGGTCAACTTCGTCCTTGAGGTGGCGCATCACTTCCACCAACCGATTCTTGGGCACCCACAGCGTGGGAATCGCGTCCACGGTTTCCTGATAAACACAATCCGACCCGAAACGAGCCGCAAGCTCTCTCACCACCTCGGATTGTTCGTTAGAATTCGCCGAGACGGAATATTCTGTCACTTCTGACATAAGGACCTTACTTCAATCGATCCTCCGCGCTTTTGCTGCGCAGGAGATCGGCGGATAGTGGAGCATCACCAACGCTTGTCGGCTCGGCCAGTTGCGTGGCCTTCATGCGTTCAGGCGTGCGCAGGTCACGCTGGCTCGGTTTCGGGACCCGACTGACTCGATCACCATCGACCATCCAGCTCAGCGGGCGGCGATCGTGAGCGACGGTGTCCTGGAGCAGGGTCAAACCCTGCAGCAGGGCTTCCGGGCGAGGCGGGCAGCCGGGCACGTACACGTCAACCGGTAAAAATTTGTCGACCCCCTGCACCACGCTGTAGACATCGAACATGCCTCCAGAGTTGGCACAGGATCCCATGGATATGACCCATTTGGGTTCCAGCAGTTGATCGTAAAGATGCTGCACAACGGGCGCCATCTTGCGGAACACCGTTCCCGCGATAACGATCAGGTCCGCCTGGCGAGGCGATGCGCGAATGACCTCGGCGCCGAAGCGTGCCATGTCGTGGCGCGAAGTCAGCGCGGTCGCCATCTCCACGTAACAGCAGGACAGACCGAAGTTGAACGGCCATAGCGAGTTCGCGCGACTCCAGGCGACCAGATCCTCCAGCTTGGCAACGATCACGCTTTTCGCCAGATCTTCGGCGTACGCGTCGTCGGGCCCCGTCATCGGCGCGCCCGGTTCGGTTTTAATCAGCCGCCAACGCATCTCAACCACCCTCCCTGATAACGACACCGGGGGTCGTCGAGTACCTGGCGCGCGGTTGCCGTCGCAATACGCCCCAATCGAGCGCGCCGGTGCGCAGTTCGTAAATGAGCGCCACCAGCAGGACCACA
>JAYGEV010000555.1:0-6002 GCA_046582225.1 Pseudomonadales bacterium | reverse complement strand
CCGAGCTGATGAGGCTGACCGGCCTGCCCACGGTGCTTGCGTGCGGTATCGGCTGCAGCGACTTTTCCGAGGCGGGTTTTCTCGAGATCGCTCCGGTACATGGTCAGGTCGAGCTGGTGCGTTTAACAAACTCACCAACGTGTCCGCTGGTCGGCAACGGCTACCTGGTCCCACGGCAATACGACCTGCTGGCCGGAACCACTTATGAGTACGAACCCTGGGATCCCGAAGCCGCAACGGTGGTAAACATGGCTCAGCTGAACGATATCGGCGTGCGCAGTCGGTGGTTGTCACGCGCCAGGGCAACACGCTGCGTCAGCTCAGATCGTACGCCCATCGCCGGGCGGCTGTACGGCCTGGACCACGTCCCGATCGCAAACGCGTTTGTGTCCACGGCTCACGGGTCCATGGGCAACGTGTTCTGCCACTTCGCGGCAGCGCTGGTGGCTGGACAAATTTGCGGTGAGTTTGCGCCGATGACGCGAAGCCTGGAATCCGCCCTGTCATCGGACCGTTTTCGCTTACGCCAGGAACGCCGTGGTATACGCCACCACGCTGGCCACCCGGCAAGTCACAACCTCGACGCCGCGTCCGGGCACGACCGCGGGTGACATCACACGATCTGGAATTCCCGAACGTTCATCACGCTGTCGATTGCACAGATATCATCGATGAGCGCCTGCTCAGGCTCATCGGCAACGTCAATGAGGTTGTAGGCGACCTCGTCGCGGCTCTTGTTGAGCATGTCGATGACATTGATGTTGCGCTCGGCCAGGACCGCCGTCATCTGTCCCAGCATACCTGGCACGTTCCGGTTGGTAACCGCCAACCGATAACCGCCATTCGGATCGAGGCTGACGCTTGGAAAATTCACAGAGTTGCGAATGTTGCCGGTTTCCAGAAAGCTGACAAGCTGGTCGGCCGCCATGACCGCGCAGTTTTCTTCAGCCTCCAGCGTGCTCGCACCGAGATGCGGGGTAAGCCGCACGCCTGGATGGTCGGAAAGACCCGGCACCGGAAAGTCGGCAATATAGCGCGCGACGCGACCATCATCGAGCGCGCCACGCAGCGCCCTGGTATCGACCACAGGCTGTCGCGCAAAATTGAGCAGTACGCTGCCCGGACGAAACAGACGCAAACTGTCTTCGTTGATCATGCCTTTGGTTTCAGGCAACAGCGGGACATGCAACGTGACGTAATCAGAGCGCGCGAACAGACTTCCCAGATCCGGCATGCGCCGCACTTCGCTGGGCAGTCGCCAGGCGGCATCCACGGATATCGCCGGGTCATATCCCAGCACGTCCATGCCCAGGTCCAAGGCTGCCCGCGCGACCAGTGAACCGATGGCGCCAAGGCCGACAACGCCAAGTGATTTCCCGTACAGCTCGCGGCCCTTGAAGCGTTTCTTTTCTGCCTCCACCAGCCGGTTCAACTCAGCCTCGTCGGTGATGTTGGCGAGCGAGCCCACAAATTCAATCCCGCCAATCACGTCGCGCGACGAAATCAACAACGCGGCGAGCACCAGCTCCTTGACCGAATTCGCGTTGGCCCCCGGCGTATTGAACACGACGATGCCCTGAGCGGTGCAGTCAGCCACCGGCACGTTGTTCACGCCTGCTCCGGCACGGGCGATGGCGTTGAGGCTGGGGCTCAGGTTTTCCGACCCCAGCTTGTGGCTGCGCAACAGAATGGCATGTGGATCGGCGATCTCAGAGCCCAGCTCGTAGCGCTCGCGGGAAAACCGTTCCAGCCCACACACCGCGATGTTGTTGAACGTTTTTATCTTGTACATGCGTTGTTGGGACCTGCTGACGCTGCGCACCGTGAGCGCGGGGTCGCGTATGGTATACAAAGGATCGACGCACGTCAGCGTTGGTTGCGAAGAGGTTGCGGGCGCGTTGTTTACGGCAGGAACCGCTCAAGCTCCGAACAGATGAGGCCGACCGAATCTGGAACCACAAACAATGCCAATCGCTCCCGCGCCTGGAAAAGTTCGCCGTCCAGCGCCTTGATCTGCGCCACCAGCGACTCAGAACTCAGCGCATCCTCATCCAGCACTTGGCTGTAGCCAAGCCCCCCCGCGTAGGTCGCGTTCTCGACCTGATCCCCACGGCTGGCGTGATGCGAAAGCGGCACCAGAAGATTGGGTTTGCCAAGCGCCAGCAGCTCATACAACGTGTTTGCCCCGGCCCGCGATACCACCAGATCGGCTGCGGCGAGGATGTCGCCCCAACCCTCGCCAACATACTCGAACTGTCGGTATCGCGGGTTTTCAACAGCCGTTGTCTTGCCAGGACCGCACACGTGCACAACCACGTACTCGGCGGTCAGCCTGGACAACGCCTGGTATACCACCTCATTTAATACATCGGCTCCCAGACTGCCGCCGGTGATCAGAAGGATTCGGTCGTCATTGGCGACTTCGAGCGCACGTCTACCGGCGCTCGCGTCGCCGCGGGTCAATGATTCTCGCAACGGCGTTCCGGTATGGATGACGCGACCACCGAAACTCCCGGTTGGCGTCACGGAAAAGTTGATGCAAAGGGTTTTGACGAAGGGCATCGCCAGTCGATTGGCAAGGCCCGGGGTGAGATCTGACTCGTGCGCGACCACCGGTATGCTTTTCAGCCAGGCCGAAAACACCACGGGGAAGCTGACAAAACCACCCTTGGAGAACACCACATCGGGTTGCAGCCGGCCAAGCAGTCGATACGCCTGCCAGATGCCGCCAAGCACCTTGAATGCGTCCAGTAGATTGTTTGCCGACAGATAGCGCCGCAACTTGCCCGTCGAGATGCCGTAGTAGTCCACGTTCAGCCATGCGAGGAGCGCCTCCTCCATGCCGCTGTTGCTGCCAACAAAACTGATGCCGACGCCACGCCTGCGCAGGGCCTGGATCAATTCGAAGCACGGAACGACGTGGCCGGCGCTGCCGCCACCGGTGAACACTACGTGGCTCACAGATCCAGCACGCTTTTAAGCAGGGGAATGGTCACGCGACGCTGCGCACTCATGGCAGCAGCATCGATCTGTTCGAACTGGTCGAGCAATCGACCCACCGCTCGATCGCTTCGCGCCAGCCAGAATCGCAACACCGCATCGTTGATCCCGAGCCCTCTTTGCGCCGCCAGGCTGCGCAGCAGTTGCGCTTTTCCCTGGTCGTTGAGCGATCGAACCTGGTAGCTGGTAAGCCCGGCGAGTCGGGATGCAAGGTCCGCCAGTTCGAAGGCCGATGCTCCCACGGCTGCCGACGATCCGACCAGCAGGTGCCGGCCACACGCAAGCAAACTCTGATACAGGCCAACCAGCCCCGCTTCGAGTGCAGGCTCCGACGCCCACGCCTGTACGTCGTCCAGCGCGACCAGATCGAAGCCATCCATACCGTCTAGAATATCCGCCTGGCGGCCGAGGCGCGCAAGCGGCAGGTACGCAATGCGGCGACCCTGCTCGGCGTAGAGCTGACAACTCGCCTGCAGCAGGTGGCTGACGCCGGCTCCGAGCGCACCCCACAACATCAGACCCGCGAACCCGGGCTCGTGGGGCATCTTGTGTAAATGTTCGAGCAACTCCGCATTCGCTCCAACCTGAAAGTTACCGAACACGCAGCGTTGGTTGATCGGAAACGGCAGCGCCAGTTGCCAGCCACTGCCGGACATCAGGTTCTCCAGGTCACGAGACGGGGTTGACGTTGCGCCAGGCGCGCAAACCCCAGGTATAAATGTAGTCGACGCCAGAAGTCACACCCAGTACCGCGAGTATCCAGAAACAGTAGGGATCTACCAGCGCGAACGATAGTCGGCTGAGGAACTCGATCTGACACAGTGCCAGCAGCAACAGCAACAGCGTCACGATCTGCATCGCGGTGTTGGCCTTGCTCACGAACGTGGGGGCGAACTGGATCTTGCCGAACATCAGCTGATACACCCCGGCACCACCGAGAATCACGATATCTCTGCCGAGCACGACTACAGCCACCCACACAGGAATGTGAGACTGCAACGTAAACACCACCAGCAGCGCGCCGACCAGCAATTTGTCGGCCACCGGGTCTATGGCTGCACCAAACCGACTTACCCATCCATAGTGTCGAGCCAGCCAGCCATCCAACGCGTCCGAAGCGCTCGCCACCGCCATGACGAACAATGCATCCCGATAGGCGCCATACCAAAGCAACCACGCAGCGGGCCCCACCAGCAGAATGCGGATCACCGTAATAACATTGGGTATCTGGGCTGGCGACATGGTCTAGCGAGGCTGCCAAAAAAGCTCAATGTCCGGGCCGATAGCGAGGCCGACGTCGACCCCGGCCAGAAAGCGGTCGACGGCAAACATCTGCAACAACTGTTCCGGCTCCGCGCGAGTGGTCAAAACCAATCCCATCCGATCGCCTTGTACGCTGGTGAGGTTAACGTGATCCACAAACTCGAGCCGGCCTAAATAGCGTAGCAGGCTTCCGTAGTCTGCCGGAGAGTAGATGCCGGCGACTACCAGCCGGATGTCCTGCACCGACCGACCCAGGACTGCATAACGCTGCACCAGCTCGTCGGCCACAAAATCGACCCCATGACTCCCCAGCTCTACCAGATCCGGACTCCGCCCAGCTGACGGCTTCAGCTCGCCATCTATCCAGAACTCCCAGCCGGCAGCCCAGCCGTCAGCTTGGGCCTGGACCCTTCCCACCAGCACGATGTCAGCATGGTAGCGCTCCGAAGCCGAATTGAGCACCGCTGACAGTCGTCCCCACACCGCTGCCGGGTCTACCTGAAGCTGATCTTCGAGATCGAGCAACGGCAACACCAGCGCCACGCCGCGCTGTCGGGCGCGTTCCTGAATAGCTGTTGCAAGCTCGGAGCCAGCGCCGGCACCGACAATCTCTCGACTCCCGTTTTTCTCTACGACCACCCACGCCACAACCCTGGGTCGGTTCGAACGCCAGATGGGCAATGCCGCTTCCTTGAGCAGCCGCAACACCGACGCCTGCTCAAACTGAATACGCAGGCGCAACGCGTTGAGGGGCAGCCCATCCTCGTCGAGGGCATCTGCCTGAACGTAGCGAAACTGATTGTAGTACTGGTCGGGGCTGGCCAGCGCGCTCACCACCGCCTGTAATCGGGGAACGTGAACAAGCCCGGTCAAGCGGGTCAGAAGCTCCAGCAGGGCATGTTCGGCGGCATCATTTCTGGCCGCCGAGGTCTGATCATCAACCGCAACTTCGACCTCATACAGCCACGGCACAACCGCCGCGAAAACGCTCGGCGCAGCGCAGGAGTATACGCTCGCGAACCAGATCAACGCTGACAACAACCTGCGCACGACGGTTAACAATGGCTCCGAGATTTCGCTGGCGGTGAAGTTTACCCAATTCGTGTTAGGAGGTCTGGTAAACTCCGCGCCCTGCCGGTTTTGAAAATCGTTTAGGAGCATCGTGAGCAAGGGCCTCACCTATCGAGATGCCGGGGTCGATATCGACGCCGGCAGCGAACTGGTCAAACGCATCGCCCCCGCCTGCAAAGCCACCCACCGTCCGGAACTGCTCACAGGTCTGGGTGGTTTCGCAGCACTCGCTACAATGCCATCCAAGTACCGTGAACCGGTGCTCGTTACCGGCACAGACGGCGTCGGAACGAAACTCAAGCTGGCCATTGATCACGACCGGCACGACACCGTCGGCCAGGATCTGGTGGCCATGTGCGTGAACGACGTGCTGGTCACCGGCGCGGAGCCGTTTCTGTTTCTCGATTACTACGCCACGGGCAGCCTGGATGTCGATGTCGCGGAGCGCGTCATCAACGGTATCGCGCACGGTTGCGAACTCGCTGGATGCGCGCTGGTCGGTGGAGAAACCGCAGAAATGCCCGGATTTTACGCGGCCAGCGACTACGATCTGGCCGGTTTCTGCATTGGTGTTGTGGAGCGCGACCGAATTGTCACCGGCGACCGCATCGGGCTTGGCGATGTGCTGATTTCCCTTGCGAGCAGCGGTCCCCATTCGAACGGTTATT
>JAYGEV010000546.1:0-9087 GCA_046582225.1 Pseudomonadales bacterium | reverse complement strand
CGCCGCCGCCACCGAGCAGTCGCTCATTGGCCGCGTTGACGATCGCGTCGACGCGTTGTCCGGTGATGTCGTTTTGCACCACCTCCATCTTGATCATATTCAAACTGGTCGGTGTGTTGCGCGCGTGCGCTGATATGTCATTCAGACAGTCTGATGAGTATACGCCTTGACTTGACGGGAATCGCAGAGCAGCTTGCGGGGAGGAGACTGAACAGATGGATGTTGCCTGGCATGTCAACGATGTGATGGCGTTGCCGCTCAACCGGACCGATCTCGCGGCGACCGAGGAGCGGGCGCGAGTTGAAGGCTTCCAGCACGTGTGGCTGGACTGCGTCGCGAACGACAGCCGATTGGTCCGATGGTACCAGGGTGAAGGGTACTACCCGGCGGTCGTTGCCACCGACCTCGCACCGGATGTGGTGCGGCTGGAAAAAGATCTTGCCGCGGCGCGCGAGCTTGGGACGATGTTCGAGGATTGGGAGCCCGAGCTGACCGGGACATTGTTGTTCGTGATCGACGCCGGGCAGGTGTTGTTGATCGACAAGAAGACCGGTCACGGTGCCGGCAAGATCAATGCGCCGGGCGGCAAGCTGGAACAAGGTGAAACCCCCGCAGAATGTGCGGTTCGCGAAACCTTCGAAGAGGTGGGTATCGAGGTGGTAAACCCGTTGCTCATGGCACGGCTGAAGTTTGCAGACACGCTTGCCAGCCAGTGGTACGGCTATGTGTTCGTTGCCCGCGCGCACACCGGCACTGCGATCGAGACCGCTGAGGCGGATCCGCACTGGTATGCTCTGGATGCTGTCCCGTACGATTCGATGTGGCAGGACGATCGGATCTGGTTGCCGTTGATCCTTTCAGGTCAGCACGTGGAAGGGGAGTTCCTGTTTGACGATGGCAGGTTGCGGGCTCACCGCGTTGCCTAGCAGTTATCGGAGGTAAAAAGATGCGTATCGGTATTTCGATCTGTTCGAGCTACACCGTGGACGATCCCCGCGAGGGTGCCAGGAACATGGTCGCGCGCGCCCGCGCAGCGCGCCAGGCGGATCTCGATACGCTGTTTGTCGGCGACCACCACGTCACCCCATCGCCGTATTTTCAAAATGTACCCATGCTCGGCCGCATGCTCGCCGAGTGGGGTGACAAGCCCGCGGGCGCACTGTTCCTGTTGCCGTTGTGGAATCCTGTGCTGCTGGCGGAACAGATCGGCACTCTGGCGTCCATCGCACAGGGGCCGTTCATCATGCAGTGCGGTCTTGGTGACGATCGCCAGGGTGTGAGCATGGGCAACGAACCAAAACAGCGCGCGCCGATGTTCGAAGCCGCGCTGGAGGTCATGCGTACGTTGTGGCGTGGCGAGGAGGCGACCGAGGACCGCTTCTGGAATATTCAAGGCGCGCGAATATCGCCGCTGCCGCCTGAGCCGGTAGATGTCTGGGTGGGATCTATGGCGATTCCGGCGATCAATCGCACCGCCCGGCTGGCGGAGGGCTGGCTGGCTTCACCGGGCTACACCATGGCGGAGGCTCGCGAAGGGCTGAATGTATATCGCCAGGCCTGCGCCGAACATGACCGCAGCCCCACCGCAGTGGCCATTCGCCGCGATATATTCGTGGCCACGTCCAGCGCGGAGGCAAAAAGAGTGGTCGATCCCTATATTCAGCAGGGTTACCGGGGAATCAGTGCCGATGCCCTGATGTATGGTTCCGTCTCTGAGGTGGCCGAGCAGATCGCGGCGTATGAGGAGCTTGGCTTTACCGACATCATCGTTCGCAACCTCAGTTCGAATCAGGCCGAATGCCTTGCCACCATCGAGTGTCTGGCCGCCGTAAAGGCCGAGCTCGCGGGTTGA
Organism: Pseudomonadales bacterium; assembly: GCA_046582225.1. Classification (GTDB taxonomy): domain Bacteria; phylum Pseudomonadota; class Gammaproteobacteria; order Pseudomonadales; family Azotimanducaceae; genus JAYGEV01. The sequence goes on along the minus strand of JAYGEV010000546.1, from coordinate 7,235 downwards.
TCGGCGTGGCGTGACGGGCATCCAGGATAAGCAGGCCGATTGGCTCGCGGCGATATCCCGGTTGCGCGCGATCGCACAAACCGGCCTGGCCTACAGCCGGCGCGATCATGCTCAGGAGACAGCGACCGGCTACGCGGGAATAGGTACATGCTCATCGCGCTCGTTATGATCGCCGTACTGGCTCTGGTATTCGGCCCGAGTATCTGGGTGAGGCTGGTCATGCGGGCTAACGCCGCAGAGATTCCGGGCCTGCCTGGCACCGGCGGCGAACTGGCCGTGCACCTGGTCAAACAGCTGGGACTGGATGGCGTGATCGTCGAGACCTCGGCGATCGGTGACCACTATGATCCCGGCGATCGCGCGGTGAGGCTTTCGCCCGGCAACTTTGAGAGCCGCTCGCTCACAGCGGTAGCCGTTGCCGCGCACGAAGTGGGTCATGCCATTCAACATCAAAACGGAGACCGCCGCCTCGCGGCGCGAACTCGGCTGGCGCCGCTGGCCGACACCATTGCGAAGATAAGCGTGTATGCGATCTCCGCTGCGCCGGTGATTGGCCTCATTACCCGCCACCCGGTGCCTTTCTCCCTGCTCGTGGTATTTGGTATCAGTGGTCTGGCGGCGCGAATGGTGGTGCACCTGTTTACCCTGCCGACCGAGTGGGATGCGAGTTTTGGAAAGGCTTTGCCGGTCCTGATCGAAGGAGAATACATCTCTCCCGCTCATCAGCAGATTGTAAAAAAGGTCCTTCGCGCGGCCGCGCTGACCTATGTTTCGGCTGCGCTTGCCGACATACTCAATCTGGCTCGATGGGCGGCTATCATATTGCGGCGTTGACCGGGACGAATTTCCGCTGCGGTGCTATTCGCTGTTGAAACCGCTCCTGCCGTGGCGCGATTGCGGCGCAGGTGGCGCAGGGTCTGCACGAACGGTAACCCTCGGTTTTCGGCAGGGTAGTCGGTGAACTGCACGGCCATGGTCCAGGCGCCGAAAACGAACCAGACAACCGGTGAAAGCGCGTTGATCAACGGGATCAGCGTAATGATGAATACGCCGACGAGGCGCGGCAGATGGTAGCCCAGCTTGCGCGCCTCACGTTTGAGCGAGGAGGCCGCGCCGCGCCACACTCCGGTGGTATTCACCGGTGGGTCGGCGTACCTCAGCCGCTCGGCCTGAATAGACAGATCGCCGAGAAAGGGACTTGCGATCACAACCGCCAGCAGGCTCAGCAACCAGGCGCCTGTTAGCAGCCCCAATGCGTACAACAACGGTGTCAGCACCCGATCGAGGAAGTCCAACCAGTCGGGCAGCAGGGCGACAAGGTAGGCGGAGAATTCTCTCAGATATCCAAGCGTCAGGCCCAGGCCAATGCTGATGACCAGCAGCGCGATGAGTGCTGGAATCCAGGTGTATGGCGCGAGCCGGCGGTTGCGCGCCAGCCGCGCGCCGTCCAGAAATATCCGTACTCCGGCGATCATACGATCGCGTTCACCGACTCGAGGAGCACGTCTGCGATTATCGCAATGTGCGATTCGTCGACGATGAACGGTGGACCCATGCAGATGATGTCGCGGACCTCACCGGTGCCGCCTCCATAATAGAAGACGCCATTTTCGAGCCCCTTTGCGACGATGCGGCTGGTGATGTTGTCCGCGATCGGAAATTGAAGAAGGGTGTCTCGGTCCGCGACCACCTCGATGGCTTGCAACAGGCCCTCACCGCGCACCTCCGCGACATGCGGATGCTCAGCAAACACCTCCACCAGACGATCGTGCAGCAGCGTGCCCATCCGCGCGGCGCGCTCAATCAACCGCTCCTCGACGATGATGTTCAATACCTCCGCGCCCGCCGCGCAGGCGGCCGGGTGGGCGCCGAAGGTGTGAAACATCACGTTCATCCCGGCCGTTTCGATGGCGGATCCGATGGCTTCGGTGGCGAACACGCCGCCCAGTGGGGCATAACCGCCGGCCAATCCCTTTCCTGATACCAGGATATCGGGTGTGATGCTCCAGTGTTGATAGCCAAACGGTAAGCCGGTACGCCCGAACCCGGTCATGACTTCGTCGAGAATCAGCAGCACGTCGAATTCATCGCAGATTTTTCGGACCCGCGGCCAGTAGTCGGCCGGCGGCACGATGGCGCCGCCGCTTGAACCGCTAATCGGTTCCGCGAGGAAACCCGCAACGGTCTCGGGTCCAGCGCTGAGGATGGTCTCGCGCACCAGATCGGCGTAGTAGCGGCCTGCGTCGGGATGATGCGAACCGAGCTCGCAACGCAGAGGATAAGGCGTAGCAACGCTCGGGTACTGGGCCAGAGCGTGTTCCAGCCCTTTCTTGCGAGCGGGGTGGCCGCTGATCGCAGTGGTCGCGACCGTGGTGCCGTGATACGAAACGCTGCGCGAAATGATCTGACTTCGGCTCGTCTCGCCGCGCGCGGCATGGTATTGAAGTGCCAGTTTCAGTGCCGATTCGACGGCTTCGGAGCCGCCTGAAGTGATGTGGATGCGGCTGAGTTCAGCAGGCAGCCAATCGGCCTCCAGCGCGTCGACCAGCGCGCGACGCGACGGCGTGATCCACGGTGGCACCACGTAGGTATAGTTCAACGTCGCTTCGGCCACCTTGTCAACGACACGTTGTCGTCCATGTCCGATATTGGCCACGATTGCGCCACCCGCGGCGTCCAGAATCTCATCACCAGCGGCGGTATAAAGGTGCACTCCGCTGGCCCGCTCGATGCTCAGCGCGCTGCGACCATGGAACGGCCAGTTCACGGTGCTCATAGCCTGCGTTACTCCCGTACCCGCGAACGGTCGACGCCTTCGCCGTGGCGCCTGTCGTTAACGATCTGCCCGACAAAGCGAATGGCGTGTGCCTCGGTGAGCAGAATCAGTCCTAATCTGAGCACGGCGGTATGAAAAACGATCCCATGACAAAACTCAAAGGGTTTGGTTACCCTAGGGCACTGCTGGTACTCGGGGTGCGAACGTGGGGGAAGCGGTGGAACCGACAACGGTAGAAGGAATCAATGCGGAGCCGGTCACGGCCTGGCTGACTGATCAGGTGCCGGGGCTCGAACCGCCGCTGGAATTTGTGCTCATCGCCGGCGGGCATTCGAACCTCACGTATCGGTTCCGCGATCAACGCGGTGACGACTACGTACTGCGGCGGCCACCGCTGGGCCAGGTGCTGGAGAGCGCGCATGACATGGGTCGAGAGCATCGAATCGTTTCGGCGCTTGCGGGCAGTGATGTGCCCGTGGCGACAACCTACGGCCTGTGTGAGGATCTCGAGGTGACCGGCGCGCCGTTTTATGTCATGGGATTTGTGGTGGGCGATGTGCTCCACGACGCCGATACGGCGCGCGCAACGTCGGCGGCCGAACGGCTCAGCCTCGGTGAGCAGATGGCCGATGTCCTGGCCAGGTTGCATCTGCTGAATCCCGATGATGTGGGATTAGGAGAGCTCGGTCGCAAGGAAGCCTATCTCACGCGCCAGCTGAAGCGATGGAACAAACAGTGGGCCGCGTCCAAGACTCATGAGATTCCAGAGATGGAGGAGACCTCACGGCTGCTCGAGGAAACCATGCCCGAGCAGATCGGCGCCACAATCGTCCACGGCGACTATCGACTCGGCAACATGATCGTGGTCGACGGCCGCATCGCGGCGGTACTCGACTGGGAGTTGTGCACGCTCGGGGATCCGTTAGCTGATGTGGGTTACCTGATGAACTCGTGGATCGAACCAGGTGAGGGAGCCGTTGAGGTTACCCCCACCTCGATCGGCGGTTTCCCGAGCCGCGACGCTCTGTGCGAGCGCTATCAGCGGGCTACCGGTCGCGATCTTTCCGGCATCAACTACTATCGCGCGTTTTCTCACTGGCGCCTGGCAGCCATTGGTCAGGGCGTCTACAAGCGCTATATGGTTGGCGCCATGGGTGAAAATCGAGGCATGGATCTGGACAGCTACAAGGCGAGCGTTCAGCAACGCGCCGCCGCGGCGCTGACACTGCTGACCGGGTAGCAGGGCGGGTTTCTAGATAACAATCTCGCCGAGCAGTTTGCCGTGGTCGTCCACGGCACGCACGGATTCGAAATCGCCGCGCTCCAAGCCAACCACAATACACGGATAGGTGATCATCTGCGGCTGCGGCGAGCCGTCGGTAGGCGTAAGCCAGCGCAGTTCGAGAGTCGCGGTACCCTCGACGGTGAACGCTCCTTCGAAGTCGAACCGATATCCCGCGGTCGGTTGGCGGCCATTGGAAATGGCCAGCAGAATCAGATCGGATTGCGGGCTGACCGGGGCCGAAGTCATGCTCAACAGCGTTGATCCACGCAACCGCGCCACGTCTTCATAGCTCACCACCTGCATGCCGGCCTTGGCGATCGTGCAGTTGGTGTGGTTGAGCAGCACGGCCGAAGGTATCGAATCGCCGCTCGTGCAGCCGGTGCATAAACCCAGCACCGCCCACAGCAGCCAGAGCCTGATCAAAGCAGTGTTCATGGCCGCAGTTTCCGGATCAACCTCGGCGCCGGCTCAGGTGCTGGCGCGTTCTGATCCGCGACGCCGGTCGAGGTGTTCTGCACATTGAGGTTCACACGAAACTCCGAGGTGAAATCGATGTCGGTCAGATCCACTCCGTCGATTGTGACGCTGTCGGGGGAGTCCAGAGTCCCGTAGGTACCGCAGGCCTCGCCATCGTCACACAGAAAGTTGTCATCATCGGAGTCGGTTCCCGCGAATACCCGGTACTGGCCCGGCGGAATATCGTTGATCGAATAGGTATACGCGCCGTTGTCGACGGTCACGACGTCGAGAATGCCGGCAACCGTATCGCCGTTGTCCTCGACCAGAATGACATAGTGCAGGCCTGCATCCGCGCTGGGGCTGCTGGTGATGATTCGCATGGTGACCGCAACGGTAACGCTTGCGTTGGGTGCGTCCGAGGTAATCTCGATCGTCGCGCTGTAGGAACCCTCGGCAAGACCGGTGCGGTCGACGTCGACCAGATATGTGCCCATGCCGGTTGCATCGATGGCGTCGGTGATCAGCGTCAACCAGTCTTCGCTCGGAATGATGTCTGCCAACAGCACGGTCACGGTGCCGGTACCAACATTGCTGATCGTCAGGGTCTGCTGTTCGAGGGCGGAGCTGAACACCAGGGTGCTGGCGGACAACGACAGAATAGGACCTGGGTCCGCGCCCTGGCCGGCGGCCAGCGCGAGCGCTGCAAGCACGGCCTTGTGGGCGTTGATCAGCCCATGCCCGTACTGGTCATCGCGGCCCGGAGCACCGAGGACATCGGTGAGGTCACCGGCTGCCAGCGCTGTGTCGAATTCGATCGGGGTCAGATTCGGATGAACGGCTTTCATCAACGCGACAACGCCCGCTACATGTGGGGCGGCCATGGAGGTTCCCTGCAGCGTCGAATAGCCGAACTGCAGATTCTGCGGGTCGCTGTCGTCAGCCCGGGTGCTGATCACTCCGTCGACGATGCCGTCGCCGTTGATGTCGGTGATGCTGGATCCCCCTGGCGCCGCGATATCGACGGTTGCGCCGCTGTTCGAGTACGGGGCAATCGCATTGTTCTGAATGGTGGTTGCGCTCACCGATACCACCCCGTCGTACGCCGCGGGGTAACTCGGTAGTGCGGAAGCATCATTCCCCGCGCTGGCCACCACGATCACGCCCGCTGCTCGGACCTGGTCGATGACGTTCTGTTCGTTGACCGACGGCGAGCCGCCCCCGAGGCTGAGATTGATGACATCGGCGGGTTGCGCAGGCAGCGTGTTTGAGACGTTGCTCAACCCCGCCGCCCATTTGACCGCCTCGATGACGTCGAAGCTGGTCCCGCCGTTCACGCCCAGAGCCCGCAGCGGCATGAGTCGCGCATTCCATGCCACGCCCGCCACCCCGGGGCTGGGACCGGTGGCGTCGGTGTCGGTTTCGGCCGCCACGGTGCCGGACACGTGGGTGCCGTGGAAACTGCTCGATCCGCCAAATGCTAGGTCGCCTTCGTCGGTGGGGTCGCTGTCGCGCCCGTCGCCGTCGCGTGCACGGTCTGGATCGTCGATGAAATCGAATCCGGCAACCATCTGGTCATCGAGATCCGGGTGGGTCAGCAATACCCCGGTATCGACCACCGCAACAATCACGCTGTTGTCACCGGTGGTGATATCCCAGGCCAGCGGCAGGTTGATGGCGGGGTAGTGCCACTGCGACGCGTAAAGCCTATCGTTGGGCGTGGTGTGGGGGTAGCGCAGGTAATTGGGTTCTGCCATTCGGGTGCGGGGATCGCGGGCGAGGGCTTGGATCATGGCTCGGGTGGCGTATTTTTCGCGTTTTCTGGCACTCCAGCGGTGCTCGAACGGCGACCGGCGTCCGAGCCGTTTCAGGGTAGCGTCGGCCCCGGAAGTCCGCACCAGGGCGAGATCCCCGGACAGGGCGATCTCGTTCAGACCGTAGTCGAGTCGCAGAGCAGCGATGCCGCTTGCCTTCAGCAGGATCTCGCCTGGAACGAATGCGTCGGTCAGCGCGGGAAAGTTCGACCGGTTTGGCAACAGATCCTGGCCCACGGTCAGCACATAGTTGCTGGCGCCGGTGACTGGCCTGACCTCGAGAAAATAAATGCCTTCGGCGGTGACCTGCACGGAGTGGGTGGCGCCGGGTCCATCGTCGGCATCGATGAGGGTCTGCGCGGTGTCGTAGAGATACAGGGCAAGCTGCGCGGTAGCGGAATCGGCGATGTTGAGCGTAGCGACATCCTTAGCCGTCATCGTCAGCGTGTAAAAGTCACCGGGGTCGCCGGTACTGAAGAGGTTGCCGCGTTGCGGATCGTCTCCGACGCCGGTCATCGGCCGATTGGCAAATCCCCCCAGGGTGACCGGGTTTGGCAGCGCCTGGGCGCTGGCGAAGTCGTTGTTGGGGGTTGGCGGGCTGCCAGTGTCGTTCACGTCGCTGTCGATGGCGCTCGAAGAAAGTATCTGGATCGTCCCGGCAATGCTCGCCAGAGGCGCGCTTACGGTAACGGTTCGAGTGGTCGTGGCTGATGCGCCGTCGTCGTCAGATACCCGCAACAGCACGGTGAAAGAACCGGTGCTGGCGTAAGTGTGTGTGGTGGTAGCCCCGGCGACGCTCGAGCCACCGGGAGGCTCACCGAAATCCCACGTATACGTCGCGACCATGCCGTCAGGGTCGGCAGATGCAGACGCGTTGAACTGAACCAGCAGCGGCCGGACGCCT
>JAYGEV010000465.1:0-4432 GCA_046582225.1 Pseudomonadales bacterium | reverse complement strand
CTCGATTTCGATCGAGATATCTGGAGCTACATCGCGATCAACTACTTCACGCAGGCCAGGGTCGAAGGCGAAACCGGTTCGTCCACGATGCCGCACAAGATCAATCCCATCGACTTCGAGAACTCAGAAGGCAATCTGGGCGTGGCCAACGCATTGCTGGAACACATGGCCAGCAAGCTTCAGGTCTCGCGCTGGCAACGGGACCTCTCCGATTCCACGGTGTTGCGCAACATTGGATCGGCTCTTGGTCACTGTTCGGTGGCTTATCAGGCGACGTTGAAGGGTATGGGTCGACTGCAGGTCAACTCAGAGGCCATCACGACGGATCTCGAGAGCAGCTGGGAGGTTCTGGCAGAAGCAGTTCAGACCGTGATGCGCAAGCACGGGGTAAGCGAGCCCTACGAACAGCTCAAGCGAGCAACCCGGGGTAAACGAATGGACAGAACCCTGTTCCTCGAGGTACTGGACACTGTGGAACTCCCCGATGATGCCCGACGCGCGCTCATGCAGCTCACGCCTGGGCAGTACATCGGAATCGCCGATCGACTTGCACAAAACAGGATCGTCGGGCCCGGAATGCGGGAGGACGACTAAGTATGCAGATACACGTGATACCCGTTGACTGGTCGACTCATCGGCAACAACTGCGGGACATCCGTGAAGTGGTATTCATCATCGAACAGGGCGTGCCGCGAGAGATCGAGTGGGACGGGCACGATGAAGACGCCTTGCACTTTCTCGCGTTGAATGAAGCCGGGCAGAGCATCGGGTGCGCACGGCTGTTGCCGTCCGGACAGATCGGCCGCATGGCTGTAATCACCGATCATCGCCATCGTGGTATCGGTCGTCGCCTGTTGGACGTCGCCGTCGAAGAGGCAAGGCAACAGCAGCTCACGAGGGTATCTCTGCACGCTCAGAGTCAGGTCGTCGAGTTCTACCGTAAAGCCGGATTCCTGCCAACGGGTGCGGAGTTCATGGAAGCGGGCATTCCTCATATCGCGATGGAGATGGAACCGCCGATTCCATTCGAGACCACTGAGGAGGAGGAGGTCGCCAGGCCGACTATTCGCGAACACGAGACCGATGCGCAACCTGAAAAGGCTGTGCTGAAACATTTTCGCGGCGAGGGTGAGTGCGTCGCGGTCCTGACGGAGTGTCTGATCGAGCCGGTTCGCAACGTTCAGATCTACAGCCAGAATCTGGATCATGCGTTGTTCGATCAACTCCCCGTGGTGACCGGGCTATCCCAGTTCGTACGTCGCGGGCCACCTGCGCAGCTGCAGATTCTGATCCACTCCAGCCAGCTGATCATCAGCCGCGGACATCGCCTGCTGGGGCTCGCCCGTAGAATCAACAGCAAGATCAGCATCCGCCGTGTCCCCGACGAGTTGGCCACGGACCTGCACACCTGCCTGGTGTGGGACGCGCACGGCTACTGGTTGATGCCGGATTATCGCGAGTACGAAGGATTGGCCAACTGCTACGATCCGGTTCAAAGCGCGCGCATGAGCGAGCGTTTTGAGTACCTGTGGCAAAAAAGCCGCGCGGACTCCGGACTGCGTGTGTTGCGACTGTAGGTGTTGGCTATGCTTAAGGCATGGCTCCAGCGACAAGATGTTTCACCGCGGTTGCCGGGTTGCTGCTTTTTTGGCCGTTGTTCGGCAGCGCTACCGACGGAGGCGCCCTCCCCTATGAGCTAACGTTGTCTGCAAACCGACCGCCTTGTGCGGCATCTCGCAATCCATCGGTGCGCTGCCGCGGCACCAAAGCCTCACAGTCCGCGTTCACGGTGTATGCGAACACCATGCTCTGGTTCGAGCAAGCCGACGCGGTGCCCATCGCGTTCGTATTCGTCGGACCGTTGGCGGTGGAGCCCTTCAACTTCCCATCCCCGGCTCTGGGCATCGGAATTCGGCAGGGCGTCGACGGGCTTGTCGTAGAGGCGGTCTACGGACCTCGGCGCAGCCTGCAAACCGTCGAGCTTGACCGCTGGGTGCAGTTCCATCTGCCACCGCACACGAGCTTCTGGGTTCAGCTTAATCCCGCTCGCTGATCGCTCGCTGGGTCAGTTTGCCTGCAACAGCGCCTGAAGCTCCGGGTAGGATTGCGCGAACGGATACTCGGGGTAGTCGTTGCGCACCTTGTCCGGCGCCATGAAAAAAAATCCGGCGTCGGCTTCTTCCAGCATGGACACGTCGTTGTAGGAATCTCCGGCGGCCAGCACCCGATACTCGAGCGACTTGAACGCTCGCACCGCGCAACGCTTCGGATCCGGCTGGCGTATCTCATAGCCGGTAATTCGATCGTCCTTCACCAGCAGCCGGTGGCACAGCAACATCGGCCACCCGAGCCTGGCCATCAGCGGGGCAGCAAACTCATAAAACGTATCGGAGATGATCGCAACCTGATAGCGCTGACGCGACCAGTCGAGAAACTCGGTGGCACCGGCCAGTGGTTCGAGCGTGTCGATTACCGAAGCGATAAGGCTCATCGACAGATCGTGTTCCGCGAGCACGCTGAGGCGAAGCTGCATCAGATCGTCATAAACCGGAATATCCCGGGTGGTTTTCCGCAGCGCCTCAATCCCCGTCTCATCGGCCACCGCCTGCCAGATTTCCGGGACGAGCACCCCCTCAAGATCCAGACAAAGCACGTCCACGAAGCTGTGAGTCCTATCAACAAGAGTTGTAAGCATATGCCAAGAGGTTATTTTTTCTGACTTTTGCGGGCTGCTAGTCTTCTCGCCGAACCCGCAGGCCAGGCGAATCATGGAACCCCGCAAGACCAGCAACGATGATCAGCCCCAGAAGATTCTGCTGGATGCTGTCTCCCGTTTCGATCCAGGCAGAATTGCAATCTCGTTCAGTGGTGCAGAAGACATCGTGCTGCTGGACATGGCGCATCAGATGGGCCTGATTGTGGATGTATTTTCGCTCGATACCGGCCGCCTGCACCCGCAGACCTATCGCTACCTCGAAACAGTCCGCACCCACTACGACGTACCCATCGAACTGCTGATGCCTGAGCCCGAAGCCGTCCAGGCGCTTGTGCGAGAGAAAGGATTGTTCAGCTTCTACCAGGAAGGACACAACGAATGCTGCGCGGTGCGCAAGATCGAGCCATTGCGCCGCAAGCTTTCGACATTGGATGCCTGGATTACCGGCCAGCGCAAGGATCAGAACGTGACTCGCACGAAGGTGCCGCATGAACACGACGATCAGGCATTCGGTACCGCAGAACGTCCGCTGATCAAATTCAACCCGCTAGCCGACTGGTCTTCGCGGGATGTGTGGTCCTACATCCGCGAGCACAACGTTCCCGTCAACTCGCTCCACGATGAGGGTTATGTCTCCATCGGCTGTGAGCCCTGCACGCGCCCGGTTGGGCCGCACGAACACGAACGGGCCGGCCGCTGGTGGTGGGAAGAGGCCACGATGAAAGAGTGCGGCCTGCACGGCGACAACGTCGTTAAGATCGTGGGCTGAGCATGCACATCACGTTGGTGAAGAAAATCCTTGCCAACGGAGAACCGTGTCGCAAGTGTCATGATATCGAAGCGCGACTCCGCAGCTCTGGCGGCTGGGAACGCATTGACGAGGTTATCATTGCCGATGAACGCGACCCGAATTCTCCGGGTATGCAACTGGCCAGTGATCTCCAGGTTGAACGAGCGCCCTTTTTTGTCGTTACCGAGGACGGTGAGCAGCGCGTGTATACGGTCTACTTCAAATTCGTCAAAGAAGTTCTCGATGGATCGGTCTCTGGGCAGCATGCGGCCGCCGAGATCCTCGCTGACAATCCCTCTCTCGATTTTATCTGAACCGCACTGTCACTGTTTCGAGATGCGCGTTCAGCGCAACGGAAGTTCCACCTCGGCGAACAGCGCAGCGCGCTCTGCACTGGTGCCGCAGGCAATGGCCTCATCGATCGTGGCCTGATCGAGATGCGGCGCAAACCGCTCGATGAAGTCGTACATGTAACGGCGCAAAAAGGTGCCCTTGCGAAATCCGATATGCGTCACGCTGGATTCGAACAGGTGACTGGCGTCAATACCGACCAAGTCGGCATCCTGCACCGGGTCCAGCGCCATCGCGGCAATAATCCCAACCCCCAGCCCAAGCCTGACGTAAGTCTTGATGACGTCGGTGTCCGTTGCGGTAAATACGACGTTCGGCGTGAAGCCTTCCTCGGCGAACGCCTCATCGAGGCGGGATCGACCGGTAAAGCCGAATACGTAGGTCACGATGGGCTCGTCCGCCAGGTCGTTCAGGCGAAGCCCATCGGTACTCGCGGCTTTGGCAATCAACGGGTGGCCCGCGGGTACCACCACTGATCGATTCCATCGGTAACAAGGCATCATGACCAGGTCGCCGAACAGTTCGAGCCCTTCCGTTGCGATCGCAAAATCGACCTCGCCGGTGGCCGCCTGACC
>JAYGEV010000312.1:0-6019 GCA_046582225.1 Pseudomonadales bacterium | reverse complement strand
GCCTTCACCCGCCGCGCCAACCCGCGCATCCTTGCAAGCCATGACCACATCCGCGGCTTGGTAACGACACCATCGGACTCCAGTCGCTGGGCGAAACTGATGAACGACTCCCCGCTATTCAACGAGATCGCGATGGACCTTCCGAGTTCCAACGGCTTGCTGTTCCAGTCGGCCACGTAGGTAACGGCACCCCCCGCGACCAATACCAGGAACAGCAAAATAGCAATCAGGCGCTTCACTCGAAGAATTCTACCGCACTCTGGAAACGAGCCCCCAGAGGTGTCGAGAGTCGATCAGACCGGCCCGAATATGATCGATCCGTTGGTCCCGCCAAAACCAAACGAATTGCTCAAGCCGGCGCGGATTGTCATGTCTCGAGCAGTATTGGCGACATAATCCAGATCGCAACCTTCGCCTGGATTGTCCAGGTTGATCGTTGGTGGCGATAGCTGATTCTTGATGGCCAGAATCGTGAAAATCGCCTCGACCGAGCCAGCGGCGCCGAGCAGGTGCCCGATCATCGACTTCGTCGAGTTTACGGCGACCTTGGTGTCGGCGCCGAAAACACGCTTGATGGCCACAGTTTCCGACACATCACCCAATGGCGTGGAGGTGCCGTGAGCATTGATGTAGTCCACCTCGCCCGAATTGAGTTTGGCGTCCGCCAGGGCGTTTTCCATTGCCAGCGACGCGCCCGCACCATCTTCAGCCGGTCCGGTGATGTGGAACGCATCCGCACTCATCCCAAAGCCAATGACTTCGGCGTAGATCTTCGCGCCACGTGCCTTAGCCCGTTCGTACTCTTCGATGACCAACACCCCGGCACCATCCCCGAGTAGAAAGCCGTCGCGATCCTGGTCCCACGGACGGCTTGCAAGTTCGGGTGCATCATTGCGGGCCGACAGCGCCTTCATCATCGAAAACGCGGCGATGGCGACCGGCGTTGTTGCGTACTCTGCACCTCCAACGACCATCACGTCGGCGTCGCCGTGCTGAATCATCCGGGTTCCCAAACCGATATTGTGGACTCCGGTGGTGCATGCGGTGACAACCGCGATGTTGGGCCCGGTGAATCCGTAGAGAATGGACAGGTTGCCAGCAATCATGTTGATTACGCTGGCAGGAATGAAAAACGGCGAAACCTTGCGCGGCCCGCCCGCCTCCAGGGCTCCGTGGGTGTCTTCGATGGTACCCAGGCCCCCAATGCCAGATCCAATCGCGATGCCGTAGCGATGAGCATCGGGCGGGTTCGCTTCCAGCCCTGCATCGTCGATGGCTTGAATGCCGGCGGCCAATCCGAACTGTATGAACGGATCGTTACGCCGAACCACTTTGCGATCGAGTATCCCGGCTGCGTCGAAATCCTTCACCGCCGCGCAGATCTTCACACTGAAATCGGTGGTGTCAAATTTGTCGATATAGCCTGCACCACTTACGCCGGCCACCACATTGCTCCATGCCGTCTCCACATCGTTACCGATGGGAGTCAGCAGGCCAAGTCCGGTTACCACCACACGTCTTCTAGTCATGATCTGAATCTCGCGATTCCCATTTGGACCATATTGCTTGCGGGCAAAAACCTGGAGGAAGCAAAAAGCCGCACTACTGGAGTAGATGCGGCTTAGCGGCGAAATTCGAGCTGTCCGGGCTTACTGGTGGGCCAGGATATACCCGATGGCTTCCTGCACTGTGGTGATCTTTTCGGCCTCTTCATCGGGAATTTCGGTCTCAAACTCCTCTTCGAGGGCCATCACCAGTTCAACGGTATCCAGCGAATCTGCGCCGAGATCCTCTACAAAAGAGGCATCGGCTTTAACTTCGTCTTCTTTGACTCCGAGCTGTTCGCAAATCAGCTTCTTTACGCGTTCTTCTACACTGCTCATGCTGCAGATGTCTCCCAATCAGGTTCCTGAGATACAGGGCGGGGCGAATTCTATAGAGGGCGATTGGTCAATTCAAGTTGCTCGCTCGGCGTTAACCCAGGTGCAATCCACCATTGACGCTGAGCGTTTCGCCCGTCACGTACGCAGCGCCATCGCTGACAAGATATGCCACGGCCTCGGCAACGTCATCGATTGAGCCCAAACGTCCCAGCGGAATGCGTGCGAGCATCTGGCCGATCTGATCGGCATTCAGCTCCGCGGTCATATCCGTTTCGATAAATCCTGGCGCGATGGCATTGACGGTGATCCCACGGGAACCGATCTCCGCTGCGAGCGAGCGGGTGAATCCTTCCACCCCGGCTTTGCTGGCGACGTAGTTGCTTTGACCAGGATTACCCATTCTGGCGACAACCGAACTCACGTTCACAATCCGACCCCAACGCGCCTTCATCATCCCACGCAGGCACGGTTTGACCACGCGGTACAAACCTCCCAGATTGGTGTCGATGACCGTTTGCCACTCGTCGGGCTTCATGCGCATCAGCAAATTGTCGCGAGTGACCCCGGCATTGTTCACAACGACCGCGGGCATACCGCAACCCTGAGCAAGAACTTCAAACGCGGCGGCAACCGACGCATCGTCTTCGACGCGCATCACGATACCTTCGCCAGTGTCCGCGAGTCGTTCAGAGATGGTCTGGGCCCCGGACTCACTGGTCGCGGTTCCCACGACATAGTGATCGCGAGCCAACCGGGTTGCGATTGCCGCGCCAATCCCACGGGACGCACCTGTGACCAGCGCTACGCGCAAGTCACTCACGGCTCAGCGCTGCGCTCAGCCCGTCGAGGCTGCCCAGAGCATCGGTGTCAATGGAACCATCGATTCGCCTGAGGAGGCCCGACAGAACCTTGCCCGGACCACATTCAACCAGCCGGTCTACACCTGCGGCGATCATCGCCTGCGCACAACGCGTCCAAAGTACCGGTTGCGCGATTTGCGCCATGAGTTTTTCTCTGAGCTCCTGCACATTGTCAGCCACTCGGGCATCCACGTTGTGAACCACAACAATCTGGGGCATCGTCAGATCAACGCTGTCGAGCACGGCGGCAAATTCCTGCTGCGCGGGTTTCATGAGTTCGCAGTGAAACGGTCCGCTCACCGGAAGCAGCACAGCGCGACGAGCGCCGACCTGCTTGCAACGTTCTGCCGCATCGTCGACGGCGGCAGCCGCGCCAGCAATGACCACCTGGCCCGGCGCGTTGAAGTTTGCAACGGTAACCACACCGGTTGCGGCCTCACAACACTCACGGACCTGATCATCTTCAAGCCCCAGCACTGCAGCCATGGCCCCGACGCCGTGAGGAACCGCTTGCTGCATGAGTTTGCCGCGCTCGTGAACCAGCCGGGCGCCATCCTCACGGGACAGCGAACCCGCACATACCAGAGCCGAATATTCACCCAGGCTATGGCCCGCGACCATCTCCGGGCGCGTTCCGCCCGCGCCAAGCCAGATATTCCACAACGCGACGCTTGCGACGAGCAGTGCCGGTTGGGTGATCGCGGTGCTGTTGAGCGCTTGTTCCGGGCCGTCTCGGACGATGTCCCACAACGGCTGATCGATCGCATCCGAAGCACGCTGAAAGTGCTCGACAATCTCAGCATGTTGCTCAGCAACCTCGGTCAGCATTCCGACCGTTTGTGACCCCTGCCCCGGAAACATGAAGCCCAGACTCATCGTCGGGCTCAGCCTTCGGTATCCAATACCTTCCTGCCGCGATAAAAACCGTCTGCGGTCACATGATGCCGACGATGCGTCTCGCCGGTCGTTGAATCAATGGACAGCGCCGGCGCCGCCAGCGCGTCGTGGGAGCGTCGCTGGCCGCGGCGAGCCCGGGTTACCTTACTTTTTTGAACTGCCATCAGGCCTCCAGAATATTAGTCGCTGATGTCATCGCTTAAGTGCTGCGAGAACATCGAATGGGTTGTTTCGGTCCGATTCCTTCCGATGTGAAGACGGACCCGCGTGTACCTGCTCGCCCGCGGGATACCGCTGCGGCAATGCGCGCTGGCATGGATCGGCGACACACAAACGCTCGGGCACCGCCAGCAGCAGCTCATCTTCCACAATGTCTGCAACGACGACCAGATCCCCAGGCGCAATCAGCACATCACGATCGCCGGCCAATTCGCTCGCCTGTTCTTCGGTGCTGACGATGCACACCTTCACCTGCCCGGTGAACGCATGCTCCAGAACCTCAGAACAGCGCGTGCACTGCAATGCCGCGCACGCTTCGAATTCACCCTTTACCCAGGATAGCCCATGGTCATCGCGATAAAATTCGAACGCGACGTTTACAGTTGCTTCGCTGTTGACGAGTTGCGACCAGCGCGGCAGGTCTTCGCGGACCAGGGACCGCTCTACGCGAGCACCTTGCCGCGCCAGCTCCACGTAGCGCAAGGCCTCATCTTGGCGGGTCTTCATAGCGGGCGCAATCATAGGTACCCTACCGGCCCCTGTAAAGGTGATCCGATGCGCTCACATGTTGGTTAAGCTTCGAAAATTGTTGGCTTTTTCCGATAAGGATGAGCACAGGTCAGCAACGTGAGCACGCTGGTTCTAGCCTCCTCTTCGGCTTATCGTGCGGCGTTGCTCGGCCGACTCGGCCTGGAATTCCAGACTGCTTCGCCCGATGTGGACGAATCAACGCTCCCCGATGAGTCCCCGAGAGACCTGGTTGCCCGTCTGGCGCCGGCAAAGGCGCGAGCGGTCGTGTTGGATTACCCCGACGGGCTGATTATCGGCTCGGATCAGGTGGCTGTTCTGGTGACGGGCGACACCGCGACGATACTTGGCAAACCCCACACAGCCGCGCGAGCGCGCGCGCAACTCCAGGCACTGTCCGGCCAACGGGTAACCTTTCTAACCAGCCTGTGCCTGCTCAACGCAGCCACCGACGCGCTCCAGCTTGATGTGGTCGAGACGCCAGTGACATTCCGCCAACTGACGAGCAAGGAAATTGCCCGCTACGTCGAACTCGAACAACCGCTGGACTGCGCGGGGGCCTTCAAGTCCGAGGGTCTGGGCATCGCGCTGTTTGAATCTCTGGGCGGTGAGGATCCCAACGCGCTGATCGGACTACCTCTGATCTCGCTGTGTGCCATGCTTCGAGCCGAGGGCGTCCCGGTACTGGCGTAAGGCCTCCCAGCCACTCCGAAAATCGTCAGGCATCGGGGAACTGAAACGCAGCTGCTCACCGCCGAATGAGAGGGTGAGTCCCTCAGCGTGCAAACATAACCCTCGGATACCGAGCGCCGCGGCGAAGCGCTGCTGCGACCCCGATGCGTACTTCGCGTCACCTATCACCGCATGACCGGACGCTGCAGCGTGCACGCGGATCTGGTGGGTACGCCCCGTGTATGGTCGCGCGCGCAGCCACGTGGCGTGATCTGCCGACTCGACGACCTCGAAATCGGTCCGGCTCGGCTTGCCCGACTGAGCCACTCGAACCCTGCGTTCTCCGCTGGCTGTCACGAAACGGTGCAATCCCAGGCGAACCGTTCTCGTCTTGCGGCGCCACTGCCCGGACACCAGAACCGCATAACGCTTTTTTACTGTTCGTTCCCGCAAACCCGCATGCAACTCCAGCAATGCGGCTCGACCTTTGGCGACCAGCAGACACCCCGATGTTTCCCGATCAAGTCGATGCGCGAGTTCCAGGCGTTCACCCGGTCGCAGCTGACGCAGACCCTCGATGACACCGAAGGAAATGCCACTACCACCGTGGACGGCTATTCCAGCCGGTTTGTTCAGCACCATGATCGCGTCGTTCTCAAAAATTACCGCGGCTTCCAGGCGCTCAAGATCGCGCGCGCCCGGGGCCATCGGGGCTCCGGCCACGCTCTCGCGAACCGGTGGAATCCGTATCCTGTCGCCCGTGGAAAGGCGATATGTCGGTTTGATCCGGCCGCTGTTTACCCGAACCTCGCCCTTGCGCAGCATCTGGTAGATGCGGCTTTTCGGCACACCTTTGAGCAGTCCGAGCAGATAGTTGTCGACTCTCTGGCCAGCCGCCTCGCTGATCTCAACGTGACGAACAGCCGAAAACTTGACGTCACCCCCGCCGCCATCACCCGC
>JAYGEV010000303.1:0-4892 GCA_046582225.1 Pseudomonadales bacterium | reverse complement strand
ACAAACCCGGACCGTTGACCTCTGATCAATACAAGCTTGTTCAAAGTCATGTGAAGTCTGGCGTCCGCCTGGTCGAAGAAGCTGGCACCGTCGATCACCGGGTGATCGAGATCATTGCGTGTCATCACGAACGGCACAGTGGGTCCGGATATCCGAAAGGGCTGGCGGGGTCTAACATTCCGCTGACCGCCAGAATCGCGGGAATCGCGGACACCTACGATGCGATGATCACCGATCGACCCCATGCTCCGGCACGCTCTTCATTCGAGGCGATTCGAGAACTGCCCGAACTCAAGGGGTCATTGTTTCACCACGATTTAACAGAGGCATTCACTCAAGCCATCGGAATTTTTCCCACTGGTGCGATCGTCGAACTCAACACCGGCGAGGTGGGCATTGTCGTCGGGCAAAGTCCGGTTCGCCGCCTGAAACCTCAAATCATCGTGGTGCTGGACAAAAAGAAGAAACCTTACAAGAACTTCATCACCTGCAACCTGCAGCAGCAGTCCGATCCGGACAGCACCTCAGACGCGCTGAAAGACCCGGGGTGCGATGTAGTATTACAGGGGTACCTGTTCGGCAAAGCATGCCCCGGCAGGGATTTCCCCCGCCATCTAAAAGGCAATCATGGCCGACGATAGCTGGATTGCATGGCCATCCCATGAAGGTGTTGTGCGATATTTCGTTCTGGTCACATCCGAAGCTAGTCGGGGCAAGATCATCGAAGCCGTAAACGCAGGTGCGAACGACTACGTTGCAAAACCAATCGATGAAGACAGTCTGATGAAAAAAATTGGAAACCTGCTGGGTTAGCCTCCCTTAGCTGCTTCATCGCCACTCGTGTAACATCCTGAAAACGGAGGCTTGAGTGGAACCCAACAATCGAGAACAACATCGCTTAGTCATCATTGGGGCTGGCTCAGCCGGCTTGTGCATGGCAGTCCAACTCAAGCAAGCCGGCATCGACGATTTTCTGATCCTGGAGAAAGGCAACGGGGTCGGCGGCACCTGGAACTGGAACCAGTACCCGGGCGCGGAATGCGACGTGCAATCACATTTGTATTCCTTCTCCTTCGAGCAGAAGCTCGACTGGTCCCAACCGTTCGCAGGCCAGCAGGAGATTCTCGAATACCTCAACGGTATCGCGGACAAGTACGATATCCGGCGCCACATACGTTTCGATACCGAAGTCGAACAGCTGCGCTGGCAGGACGATGTTGATTTGTGGCATGTCACCGCGCATGACGGCCGGAAGATGGTCGCACAGATCGTGGTCAGCGCCATCGGCATGTTCAACAACATCCACTGGCCCGACATACCCGGAATCGAGGTCTTCAAAGGCAATTACTGGCATTCGGCGCGTTGGAACAAAGCGCACGATCTGGCTGGCGAACGCGTTGGTGTGATCGGTATGGCCGCGAGTGCCATCCAGCTTGCGCCTGAAATTGCCCCGCACGTTGATCAGCTGTGCCTGTTTCAGCGCACCGCGAACTGGGTCGTACCCAAAGCCAACACCCCCTACACCGCCGCCGAGATCGACCACTACCGCAAACACCCACAGGCAGTCCAGCAGAGCCGCGAGGAAATTTATGCGGTGTGGAATACGCTGGCCACGTTCTCGGACAAAGAGTTCCTCGCAAACATCGAAACCGACGGCCTCGAGCGGATCACGGCAGTGAAGGATCCGGAGACCCGGAGAAAACTGACACCGAACCACCCCTTCGGGTGCAAGCGCCCACTGTTCTCTGACCTTTACTACCCGATTTTCAATCGTGACAACGTCGAACTCATCACCGAAACGATCGAGCGAATAACGTCCACCTCAATTGTCACTGCAGATGGTCGAACGCGTGAGGTAGATACCATCATCTACGCCACGGGTTTTGAATCCACGACCTATCTCAACGCGATCGATGTGACCGGCCGTGACGGTCTCGCCCTCACTCAGGCGTGGAGCGATGGCGCCGTTGCGTACCTTGGGATGAACACGGCTGGGTTCCCGAACCTGTTCATGCTCTATGGTCCAAATACCAACCAGGGCTCGCTTCTCTTCATGTTCGAGCGCCAGTGCGATTACATCCTTCGCCAACTCAAGCGGCTCGACGATGAAAAACTGTCCTGGATGGATATTCGTCCCGACGTCATGAAGGCGTTCAACGACCAGCTGCAGGCAGATGTCGATAAAATCGATGTCTGGAAAGCCGACTGCGGCAACGACTTCTACCATCGCTCAGCGTCGGGTCGGTTCGTCACCGGCTGGCCACATTCAATGGACGAGTTCACCGCTCAGACGCGCAAACCCAACGTTGATGCGTATGAAGTCGAAGCCACCCGCTGAACAACCGACCGAGACCGTTCCACAAGCGCTCGAAGGTACTCGCGTACTGGATCTTACTCGGGGGCCCGCCGGTGGAATGGCGACCATGATCCTGGCGGATTTCGGCGCTGAGGTGCTCCTGATTGAACAACCCGGGTTTACCCATCCCCTCGACCAGCTGCCGGCCACACCTATGTGGCGTAGAGGCAAGCAAATACTGCCGCTGGACCTCGATGATGACCGGAAGCTCGCCGAATTCCACGAACTCGCCGCCGGTGCCGACGTTCTGGTGTGCAACTGGCGTCCTGCCGCGCTGGCGCGCAAGTGCCTCGATTATGAGCATATCCACAACCGCCACCCCCATTTAGTTTTCTGCCACATCACCGGCTTCGGCGGTCGCGGCCCCATGGCGGATCTTCCCGGCTACGAGCATACCGCCGCGGCCTACAGTGGTCGTATGCAGCTGTTCACAGGCATCGTAAATCGCCCGGGACCGGTATTCTCCGCCGTTCAAGTGGGTGTGCACGCGTGCGCGCAATCCGCTGCTGCAGGAATCCTGGCCGCCTTGCTGCAGCGAGGAAGCAACGGTTCCGGCCGGCTGGTCGAAACCAGTTTGTTGCAAGGGATGTTGCCCTATGAAATGGGCGGCATGCTCGGCAGGCAATTTCCAGAGCGATTTCCCGAACTCCAGGCTGCGCTCCAAGCCCCGAGCGGGGATCCCCCGATGCCACCCCTGTTCTACCACCCGGCCCAGGCAGGCGACGGTCGTTGGATGCAGTTTGGCAACCTGTTGCCGCACCTGTTCGACAACCTGCTGATCGCCACGGACCTGATCGATATCGTCAGCGATCCCGACTTCGACCACAAACAGTTGGCGCTACGCTCACCAGAAAAGCATGAGACATTTCGCGAGCGCATGCTCAAACGTATTCAGGATCAATCGGCCGCCGACTGGATGGCGGAATTCATCACCAACGGCGGTATCGTTGCGGCCACCTATCAGAGTACTCAGGAAGCCCTCGACGACCCCGATATCATCGCCAACGGTCACGCGATAGCGCGCGACGACGCCAACACGCAACTCGGCCCTCTGGCACGTCTAACCAAAACGCCCGCACAAATTGGTGAGCCTGCAGGCGTCGACCAGGGTCGAGCCAACGCCTGGCGCGCATCGCCCCGGCAAGCGCCGAGAGCCGATGCGGCCTCCGAGTTGCCGCTGGCCAGCATACGCGTGGTCGAGCTGGCGACGATCATCGCCACTCCATTGGGCACCGCATTTCTCGCGGACATGGGCGCGGAGGTCATCAAGATCGAGCAGATCGGCGGAGATCCGTTCAGAGGCATGTTATCCGGCCTGGGTGCTGCGCGCGTCAATGCCGGCAAGCACAGCATCAGCGTCAATATGAAAACCTCACAGGGCATCGAGATCGTGCGGGATCTCATCGCTGATGCCGACGTGGTCGTTCACAATTTTCGGTCAGGCGTACCCGAGCGGTTGGGCATCGGGTATGAACAGGTTGCCGCCATCAAGCCGGATATCATCTACCTGCAGGCCAACGGATACGGACCGGACGGCCCGAGTGCCCACCGGCCCAGCACCCATCCCATACCCGGCGCGGCGATGGGTGGTGTCGTGTACCAGATGGGCGGCCGGCTCCCAGAGAAACTGCAGGACATCGACGGATTGAAGCTCTGGACCCGCCGCCTGATGCGCGCGAACGAACTCAATCCGGACCCGAACACTGCCGTGGTCGTGGCAACTTCAATCTTGCTGGGACTGATGGCGCGCAAGCACACCGGTCTCGGCCAACAAATTCTGCTCGATATGTTCGGGGCCAACGCATACGCGAACAGTGACGACTTTCTGCGATACCCGGGAAAATCTCCGCGGGCGATGCCAGATATCGCCCT
Source organism: Pseudomonadales bacterium (assembly GCA_046582225.1). Taxonomy (GTDB): domain Bacteria; phylum Pseudomonadota; class Gammaproteobacteria; order Pseudomonadales; family Azotimanducaceae; genus JAYGEV01. The sequence continues at coordinate 664 of JAYGEV010000303.1, read as the reverse complement.
GCACGGTTTGTCCCCCAGCTACCGTTTGTATCCCTGCGCCGGCGGCCAGTGGATATTTCTCGCCGTTGTCACACCCCGGGAGCGGCAGCTTTTTCGCGAAACCCTCCGGGGTGAAGGTTTCGTCCCGCCGAGCGAGTCCGAATTGGAGTCAGGCGATGAGTCTCTCGTCCAACTGCTCCAGGATATATTCGCGTCGCGTAATGCCGACTACTGGTCATCGATGCTGAGCAATGCTGGCGTTGGCTGCGTACGCGCAGATGGACCGGCTCCCGGCGAATTCTGGCTGGTCGACGAGCAAGTCGACGCGCTGGATCTTACCGCCGAAGCTAACCATCCAAAGTGGGGCCACTACCGACGGCACGGACCGTTGGTGCTGTTTGACGGGCAGACCCAATCCCTGGGTCCGGCACCTCTTGCCGGACAACACAATGCCGAGGTACTGACCGCGCTGGGGTACAGCGACGAGCAAATCGCCACCCTGCAGCATGAGGGCATCATCTGGCAAGAAGGGTAACTTGCGGGGGCACGATCAGATGTGGAATGGCGTCCCCGGTAGGATTCAACCTTTTAGGCGCCAATTTACGCTTAGTCACGTATTATGTGGGTATTATAGGCTATTAAGTGGAAATGAACTAACGTTATTGTTGTATACGTTTTTGTATAC